>CAMGKS010000029.1 GCA_946056785.1 uncultured Clostridia bacterium | reverse complement strand
TTATCATAAAACCCATTCAAAAGTATTTTATCGACGGCAAGGTTATCGAATACACGGGCAAAATTCGCAGAGGCGCTCCCGAAGCCCCGAAAATTTATAAAAGCCGAGTAAATCCGGGCATCACGGTGTACGAATACGAAAACCGTTACGACTTATACGAAGAAACTGCGGACGGACTTGAAAAGGTTTCGACGCAATATAAAGACGGCAAAGGAAAACGTTGAAAAAAGATACGAATTTATTGTTTAAAAAGGATTATTCGGTTAAGCCCGACGCCGAAAATGTCCGATTGAAAACCGAATCGCACGATAACGGTTTTTCTTTAAACAAGTTTTTAGATTCAAAAAAAAGAATTTGGGAACTTGATTTTTTGCGTGGCATTTGCATAATTTTAATGATTTTCGACCACCTGTTTTTTTTCGGTTGCCACGTTTTCGGATACGCTCTGAGCGAAACGACTTCCGGTCAGGCGTTCGTTGATTTTTGTTATTTCTATCTTTACGACAGCCCGAGAGATTACGTCCACGTCGTCGTTCTGTTTTTCTTTTTCTCTCTTTGCGGCATTTCCTGCTCGCTTTCCCGTTCCAACTTAAAGCGAGGTCTGATTTTGTCGTTGGTAGCCACCGTCTATTCATTGCTAAGCTATGCCGCAGCAAAACTCGTTGGCGACGAAACGATTACTAATTACGGCGTTTTAAATTTCCTCGCCACGTGTATAATGCTTTATGCGATTGCAGAAGCAGTACTTAAACGCATTCCTTATGGGAAATACGTCTTACTAGGACTTTCCTCTGCGGCAGCATTAATCGTTTTATCGTTGTTTTACTACTATACGCCGCCAAACAATCTGCCGATTGAATTGGCATATCTCTTCCCTACGCAGTATTTTGACGGTTTGCACTTCATCGATTTCAAATGTCATACGATTTTTTCGCAAACAGAAATTTCTCCTGCCGATTTCTTCCCTTTTATCCCTTATGCGGCGTTCTTTTTTATCGGCAACGTTATGGGACTTACGATATACAAAAACAAGACTTCGCTTTTGCCTAAATTTGACGGCAATTGGAATATAGCCGTAAATTTCTTAGGACGCCACACCTTAATCGTTTACGTCGTGCATATAGTTTTTATTGCACTGCTTTTGGAAACGATTTGCGTACTTCAGACGGGATACGGAGTTTTGTTTTAACGCAAATTAAAAACGCAGAAGTATTTAACACACCTGAAATCTTTTTTTAGCTTTTGCGATTTTTTAACTGAGTTTAAATTTCTTGCTTTACTCCGTAAACATTTTAGGCTAAACTTATTCAACGCAAATTAAGCGTGTTACTTTGGTTTGACGCTTTTAAATTTAACGTATAACTTTGTTTTATTAGTTTTAAAATCTTCTCCGCCATATAGCGAAAACGCAAGTAGCAATCGAATTAAAAAATAAGTATTCCCCCTTTAACGTCGGTTTTAAAATTTTTGTATGCCATTTGTACGCCAATTATTTACAATAAAGCAATTTCGTGTTAAATTATATCCGAGGTAATTATGAAATACGTACTTGTACTATGCGACGGCATGGCAGATTTTAAATCAGACAAATTCGGCGGAAAAACACCGCTTGAAGCTGCAAATAAACCAAATATCGATTTTATGGCAAAAACGGCACTCCAAGGAAGAGTCGACACCGTCCCTTCCGGTATGAAACCGGGTTCTGACGTTGCAAACCTTTCCGCCTTAGGCTACGACGCAAAAGCGTGTTACACAGGGAGAAGCCCACTTGAGGCTCTTTCCCTCGGAATAGATATGAAAGACGGCGACGTAGCTTTACGTTGCAACCTTGTTACGCTTTCAGACGACGAACCGTACGAATCAAAAACGATGATTGACTATTCGGCAGGCGAAATCTCTTCGACAGAAGCCGCCGAACTCATAAAAGCGGTGGAAAACAAACTCGGTAGCGACATCCTTAAATTTTATTCGGGCGTAAGCTATCGCCATTGCCTTATTTGCAAAAACGGAAAAACCGACTCGTCGCTTACTCCGCCGCATGATATAACGGGCAAACCGATTAAAGATTTTTTACCTAAAGGCGACAACTGCGAACTTTATTTGTCCTTAATGAAAGAGTCGCAAAGTATATTGAACAGCCACCCTGTCAACGCAAAACGCAAAGAAGCGGGCAAAAACGTTGCAAACAGTATCTGGCTTTGGGGACAAGGCACTCGCCCTAAACTCGAAAACTTTAAAGAACGCTACGGCTTAAAAGGAGCGATGATTTCTGCGGTTGACTTGCTTAAAGGCATAGCAATCGGAAGCGGAATGAAGAGCATCGACGTCGAAGGCGCTACGGGAACAATAGATACAAATTTCGACGGCAAAGCCGAAGCCGCCGTAAAAGCGTTAAACGACGGAAACGATTTTTGTTTCATACATCTCGAAGCACCGGACGAATGCGGTCATCAAGGCGATGCAGACGGCAAAAAGCGTTCCATCGAACTTATAGACCAAAAAATCATCGGAACGCTTCTCGCGGCTCTTAAAGGCTCTGATTTTGCCATGCTTGTTATGCCCGACCATTTTACGCCGTTATCGACCAGAACTCACGACGGCACTCCCGTTCCGTTTATGATGTATTCTTCAAAAGAAAAATTGGGCGAAAGCGACACGTACAACGAAAGTACTGCGGCAGACAAAGCGTTGTACACGCCCGAAGCTTTAATCAGAAAATTCTTTTCGTTGCAATAAACATAAAAAGCTTATTGTCCGTCAAATTTATCCTTGCCCTATTGCAATTTTCATCAGATTGCATTAGACGTTTATAAAAATCAATACGCAAAATTCAGCTTAACTAAAAACCGTTGGCTACCGCATTAAATCAATAAAAATTTCAGGAGGGAAATATGAAAAACGATAGGGTTATTTTTGAACTCAGCAGCAAATACAGTAGCGGCGATTTAAAAGCCGGCATAGACTTGTTAAAGTGTTTTGCCTACGACGCTTTTATCTGCGATTACAGAAACGGATTCAATTACGAAGCGTTGTCGTATAAAAGTCTCGGTCTTAAAAAGGGGGCTACCCTTTACGGCGATTTGGTAAAATCTTTTAAAATTCTAAGCAAAGAAGATAAAAAAAATTATGAGAGCGAAATAAAAGGATTGGACAAATATATTAAACAGAGTGAAAAAACAAACAATGCCAATTTGCAAAAACTTCATAAGGACGGAAGAATACCTATGGACAACTCGGTTGTAAGTAAACAATCTGAAATTGAAAATCAGATTTTGGCAAAATACGGATTCAACTTTTCGTCGATGAGTTCAACGCAACTTAACACAACCGAAGAAGTATATTAGTTTAGTTCCAAAACAAAATATTCGCTTTTCTACGTCTGACGCTATTGTCAGCAAAAGGAAAATCATAAATTAAA
This sequence comes from uncultured Clostridia bacterium, assembly GCA_946056785.1. Taxonomy (GTDB): domain Bacteria; phylum Bacillota; class Clostridia; order Christensenellales; family CAG-917; genus CAG-917. The sequence continues at coordinate 7,498 of CAMGKS010000029.1, read as the reverse complement.
CGCCTGCTTGCAGGCGTTTTTTTTTGTTTATGGAGTTTTTTCGTTACGTTTAAACTTAATAAAAACGTTGCGGCTAACTTTAAGTTAAACGCAACCGCATAACGGTTTAAAAAAAGCTTGATTAATTCAATCGCTTAATTCAATTAGCCGTTTGATTCAATTAGTCGTCTTTAAGTCAAGTTTACGTTCTGAAAAGCGAACCGTGTAACGAATGACGCTTTAAAATTTGTCATTCGCTTTAATACAATTATCAGCACTTTGTTTTCTGCTTGTTTTATCATTGTTTACGTCTTTAAAGAATATACAAAGCGCTTATATACAAACCGCCTATAACCGCAAGAATCGTCGGTACGGCAGTTATTACCCCATATTTTGCAAAATTTAAAAAACCGAATTTTACGCCGTGTTTATTCGTTATATCCACGCACATTATCCCTGCCAAAGCTCCCACAGGCGTAAGATACGCTCCGACGTTTGACCCGGCAACCGAAGCAAACACTCCCATAAGTTTCATATTCCCTGTTTTTGCCATCGAAGAATATAAAACGCTCATAGGAATATTGTTGACTAAATTGGCAACCAAAACTCCGCTGAGTCCGAAACTTAATATATTCAATTCGTCTCCGCCCGAGGCAAGAAAACTTGCCAAAGCCGCCGATACTCCGCATTTTTCCAACGCCAGAATAATTACGAACATAGATAACACAAACGGTGCAAGCGTCCAAGGAATACGTTTAAGAGAGTCCCATAAAACAGTAGGTTTGCGTTTTTTGATTGCACAATAAAGCAATATGCACAATACCGTCGATCCCGCCGATATCAAAGTTATAAACCACATCTGAACTCCGATAAAATCGGAAACCATAAGCAACACTATGCAAACGATAAGATGCACCAGCGAAATGGCAGTAAGCGGCTTGTCCGTCAATGTCGGCGTTTCATAAGATTTAACTATAGGAAGCTGAAGTTTTTTAAAAAACAGCAAATAAAGCACGACGAATGCCACAACGGCCCCCATAACGGTAGGCAGAGCCATTGCGGTTAAATAGTTTAAAAAGCTAATTCCATATCCCGACGCCAAATATATGTTTGTAGGATTTCCGATAATAAGGAACATCGACAGAGTGTTTGCCGCAACAAATTCCGCCATTATGTACGGAACCGGGTCGATTTTTGCGTTCGCACAAAAACAACATATAAACGGCGTAAAAGTCAAAATTACAATATCATTGGAAGTGAAAACCGTAAGGACGGAAACAATTACGTATAAAAGCACAAACAGCCGTTTCTGACTTTCGCCGGCTTTTTGCAACGTTTTTAATGCAAGATACTTAAAAAACCCTGCTTCGTCAAGTACAATCGATATCAAAGTCATAGAAAAGAACAAGATAACGATTTTTAATGGATTTACCGTCGAATCAGTCAAAAGAATTGACCCCATATCGTACGTTAACCCCGCCCACGCCTCGGCGGGAGAAATTACGTTGCTTATTAAGACCGCTATGCAGCCGACAAAAGGGGCTATCCAAAAAACGCTAAACCGTATTTCCCTTCCATTTTTTGTATTAAAAACGACGCTCGGCTTAAAAAGCACAAGCGTCACGGTGAACGCACAAGTTATAACGGATATAATTATCGTTGCGATCATAATAAAGCCCTTTACCGTCAAACAGAATCGAAATTTAAATCAATCGATTCTCGGCTCTTGTTTGTAGGTAGGAATCATTGCGTGCAATTGCTCTTTAACTTCTGCCGCTTTATTCTCTCTTGCAAGAGTCATAAGTTTGTCCAATTCCTTGACAAACGTTTTTTCGTCGACGTCAATTTGTTGGCATATAAAAATCTTTTTATTAGACGTTTTTCTCATACCCTCACCGGATATAAGCAATTCTTCATAAAGTTTTTCGCCCGGTCTTAATCCCGTAAATACGATATTGATATCTTTATACGGTTCCAGACCGGATAACCTTATGAGATTTTCCGCGAGGTCGAGAATTTTGACGGGTTGCCCCATATCGAGAACGAAAATTTCTCCGGTTGCCGAAAAAGTACCCGTTTGCAAAACGAGAGAAACCGCTTCCGGAATAGTCATAAAATATCTTATAATGCGTCTGTCGGTGAGAGTGACCGGACCGCCTTCCGCAATTTGTTTTTTAAACAGCGGAATTACCGAACCGTTCGAGCCTAATACGTTTCCGAAACGAACAGCGCAGAAAACGGTGTCCGGGCAAGTCTGAGCGTGATATTTTACTATCATTTCGCAACAACGCTTAGATGCTCCCATAACGTTTGTCGGATTGACCGCCTTATCCGTTGAAATAAGCAAAAATCTTTTTACCTTAAATTCGGCGGACAGTTTACAAAGATTGAGCGTTCCGACTACGTTGTTTTTTACAGCTTGCTCCGGCACGTGCTCCATAAGCGGAACGTGCTTATGTGCGGCAGCGTGGAAAACAAGTTCGGGACGGTATCTGTCGAAAAGGATACGACATTTATCATAGTCAGCAATCGAACAAATTTCAGCTTGCAAATCGAGCTTAGGATATTTACGTTTCAACTCTTGCTGTATATCGTAAGCGTTGTTTTCGTAAATTTCCATTATGATGAGTTCTTTAGGCCCGAAAGAGGCTATCTGACGACATAATTCGCTGCCTATAGAACCGCCGCCGCCCGTAACCAGAACTACCTTGCCCTGAATGTAATCTTTTACTTCTTTAGAGTCGAAAGTCATAGGTTCTCTGCCCAACAAGTCGTCGATTTTGACGTCACGAGGTTGAGTCGTCATATCGGCGCTTTCAACCAATTCCTGCACAGGCGGAATAACTTTCAAAACGCATTTTGTGGCAATACAGTCGTTGATTATTTCAGCCTTTTTCATCGGGTCGCACGTAGGTATTGCGAAAATAATTTTTCTTATATAATATTTTTTTACTACTTTAGCTATATCTTTTGTCGTGCCCACTACAGGCAAATCTACGATTTGTTTGCCTTGTTTTTCTTCGTTATCGTCAACAAAACATATAGGATTGAAAATCGACGGGTCGTTTGCAAAACCTTTTGCAATGGCAGAACCTGTCCAGCCCGCCCCGATTATCAAAGTATTGTTTCTTGCCGAACTCTTAACGTCAAGCACGTGTTTTAATTGATGCTTTCTTAAATACAACTGCCATGAGGACAATTTCTCAACTGAAAGTCCTAAATAAACGACCAAAAAGAGTACGACAAAATAGAACGCCATCCATTTTGCATATCCAAAAGTCGCAAAGGACAAAGCCGAAGAAAATACAAAATCTAAACACAGAATGAGCAACAACACCAAAAACGGTTTACCGCTTGCATGTTCCCAAAGAATTTTATTCAGCTTGAAAATAAATTGAAAAACAAAATAAAAGAAAATAGAATAAATAGGCAATGCTAAATAATGCTGCCAATTTACAGGCGACGCCATGTTATAACTGAAAAATACCAGAAGCAATTCCGAACAAGCAAGCAAAATCAAAAAGTCGACTATATTGCTCTTTTCTCTTTTGGTGAATTTCAGCATCCGATTTTTTATCATATTATCCTCTGTAATACTTTATTGCTTTTTATCTTTGCGATTATAACACCTGGCAGTATAATAGTCAAGTCATTACGGCTCACATACGCCCCATAAACCTTTTTAAAGCCTTTTTGCCAAAAACCTTAGCCGTATATTTACGCATATCATACTATTTACTATCACGGTACAATCGCATTTAAAATTTCGGATAAAAAACTATTTTCTATATTCGTTTTCCTTTTCCCCTTTCGGCTTTTCGGTATCGCCGTCGGATAATGCCGATTTAGCTATACAATCGGGACAAACCATGGTCCCTTCGGGAACTACGTTACCGCAACAAATGCATCTGTCTTCCATTTTACACCTCATTATATTTTATGCCTTGACGGAAATTTTATAACAAAATGCATTTTAATTTTTAGCGTTTTAAACCGCTCTTGACGGCAACAAAAAACGGCAAATAAAAAAGCGTTTTATCTTAGACAAAACGCTTTTAAAACCTGACTGTTATATAGAAGAAATTTAAACAATCGTACTACTCTTTTTTCTCTCCGCTTGCTTCGCTTTCCGACGATTTTAAGTCTGAATTTTCTTTTTTATCGTTGGCAGTTTCTTCTTTTTGATTGTTTAACGCTTTTCCCGCCTTTTGGGCAGCGATGTTTTTCTTGATTTTTACGCCGGCAGGTGTCAGCAAAAGACCAAGCAAAACCCCGATGCCGAGAGCAATCAACATGATCTTAAGCCATGGAGTTGTAGCAAACGTTGATATAGCGATGGCAGAAGAAACGATTTTAATATCGCTTGCAAGTTCGTTGCCCGAATACTCTTGCGTAAATTGATTATACTTGACAATAAAGCCGTTTGCTTCGGACATAAAGTCGATGATACTTCTTTCGACTGCCAAAATCTGTTCTTCCGTTGCGATAGGTCCGCTACCTAAATCGGTTACCCATGACTGATAGCTCGCTTTCTGCGTCGTAAGATTTTCAATTTCGTTTGCAATTACCGTTTGCTTTTTAAATTCGTTATCGAACACGTCGGACTTAGGTACGGTAATATTTGCGACGCTGCTTCCGCCGACGCTTACGCTAGGATATTGTTTGCTGTAGGCTTCCAAAAAGTCTTTTATGCTGTTAAGCGTTGCCGTCTTTGCGGTAATCTGCTCGTCGATTTGCGTAATTTCGTAATTGAGGTAATTCAAAGTAGCGTCTTTATCACGAACTACGCAACCGCTTTTTGCATTTGCAATTATAAGATTCAATTTCGACATATAAGAATTGATTTCGATTTTCATGCTCGAAGCCGTATCGCCTTTTGAAGAAACGAATTGCTCGTTGGATATAGATTTGATATAATCAAGCCCTATTTCGAATTCGTTTGAAATCGTGTTGAACGTTTCGACAAAATCGTTGCTTTTAATCTCTTCTTCCGTTAAGAAATTTTCCAACATCTTATCGGTTACTATATATTTATTTTCAAACGCGTATAAATAGGTTGACATCACGTTATTGACTATTGCAACGGCTTCCGATTCCGTCATTCCGTCGATTTTTTTATAGTCAAGCGTAATTGTAAATTTGCTCGGCATAAAAGTCTCTGTCTCTTCCGTCTCGTTCTTTTCTTCGGTCGGCTTAACTCCTTCGACTTTAATGGCGTTGCGAACGGCTGCCACGTCATATTTATTAAGTCCGGTATTAGTCAAAGCAGACAAAACCACCTGAACGCCTCTTATGCTATCGCTGTTAAACGTGTTCCCGATCGGGTCAAGCCCCTCTGAAATACCGTCATAGGTAAGTTCGATTGTGCCTCGAATATTCCCGTTCGCTTCGTTTGTGAGCGAGATGCCAACGCCTACCAAAGCGCCGACAACTAAACAAATTACTACACATACGGCAAGCATAGGAACTGACTTTTTCAAAAATCTGAAAATATCATGAAAAGTCAATCCCGCATCTGTATAATCCTGTCTGTTTTCTTCCATTTGTATCTTTGTTCTCCTTTATTGTTATTATGCAATATATAGCTAAAATTAGTTATTCTTTTTCCGCTAAATAATTAGTTATACTTTTTTCCGCTTAATAATCTGTTTTCTTTTTCTGAATATAAAATCATTCTTCGACTACTCTGCCGTAAACGTTGCTTACGTCCTCTTCGTCCTTTTTTTCAACGCTGATAAGCTTTCCGTCACGGTTCAGATCGAATTGCCATTCCTTTTCGCCGCGGGCATTTATTATTTCAAGCATTACGACAGTCACCGTCACCATAATCATTGACGGCATAGGAACAAACGTTCCCGTATCGATCATGGCGTATGCCTCGAACGTAATCATTCCCAACAATATAAACACGTTAAAAACGTCTTTTTTGCAGATTATTCTGAAACGCACTATATAGTTGTAAACGTATGCGGCAATGCCGACAAGTCCCATACATGCAAGAATCTGGAATAACGTTGAGTGGAAGAAATAAAAACCAAGCGTGCCGCCGTTGTAATTCGGTCCGGCATATCCTAAGCCGACGCCGAAAATCGGATTAGATTTAAAGCAATTCCACGCTTCGGTATAAAGTTGATTTCTGCCGTTTGTAACAACCTTTCCTTCCGCATCGAAGCTGTGATGAATTATCGTTGAGAAAAGTTTTGACGAATATTCCCAAGTAGCGCCGATTAAAATCGCAAAAATCACAATAAACGTCACAATGGTGATAACGATTCCTTTTCTGTATGCTTTTGCGTAATAAATCATGGCGATAAGCAAAAACGGAAGAGCTATCAACGCAAACAAAATTCCACCGCGAGAAAGGCTCAAAACTATTGCAATATATTGCATTGCAAGCAAAAGCGTATACAACCATGAATATTTAGACTTAACGGCAAGATAACAAGTGCCCGGAATAAGTAACGCAAGGATGCTTGCAAAGTTATTGCCTATACACCAACCGAGCGACACTCTTTCGTCTATATCTTTGATTCTCGACGGGTCACGCAAATAGAAAACTATGACTTCCAAAACTATAAGCATGGCGGTATACATAAACATCTTTGCCATGAATTTTTTGACGTCAAAATCTTTTTTAGGTTTGCAGTAATTGCTGAAAAGAAAATATAAAGCAAGAATTGCAATGCCTAACAGCAATACCCATACAAGGCCGTTTTTATATCCGATTGCGTCAATCGTGCCTATTCCGCCGAATATCAAAGCTATTGAAACCGCAAGTTGCGGAAAGAAATATTTATGAATTTTAAAGCCTCTGTAATAATGCACTAAATGATAAACCAAAGCTATAGGCAACGGAATCAGACCAAGCACTTTTAGACCGTATGCCATCGGATTGATTTCAACCGGGAAAATTGCGGCGACCATAAAAATTATCGGCAAAACAAGCGTTAAGTCATCCTTTACGACAAGGATGAACGATGCAAGCAATACGATAATTATAAGACCTGCCACTTCGACGAATCTTGCATAATATCCGATATTCCAAAAAAGAAAAATAATAGCCGCTATAACAAGTAAGTAATAATCGGAATATAAAAACTTGTCAAGTTTCGATATGAATTTTTCGTATTTCGGACTCTTTTCGAATTTAAATTTTTTGTATCCTTCATTCGTATCGAGCGTGTCGCTAATCAATTCGCCTTTTTCCGCTACAAATGATTTCTCTTCAACGTTTTCTGTATTTAGTACTTCTTTTTCCATAATCTTCATTTTAACAAACCTTTATTTAAAAATCAACAAATTACTGACAAAAAAAACGGCTTGCCAACTCCTTTTAAAAAAATATGCGTCTTTTTTATACATTATACCCGTTTTTAATGCGGGTTATTGCTTTTTTTACCTTATTATGAGGCTTTTTTAAAATAAAATATCGACGTTTTAATTGCATACGAATTTGTTTTATAATTGGGGATGTTGCCGTACTTCTCCAGGAAGCGGAAGATCGGAAGGATCGTCCAGG
>CAMGKS010000028.1 GCA_946056785.1 uncultured Clostridia bacterium | reverse complement strand
AATTATCCACAACCAGATTTAATTACCATTTAACAAAAATATCTATATATAACATATCATATTGAATTTAATTGCCTTTTTAAAGATTAGGCATTATAATTTAGCCATAAAATAATTGAAATTTGGGAGGTTATATTTATGGCAACAGCAAAGACAGCAACAACAGCAAAAGCTCCTGCAGCTAGCAAATGTGCAACAAAGACTGCAGCAACAACCGAAGATAAGGGCTTCACTTTGAAAATCGTTGTAAAACTTTATGATAATGGTCTTAATGCAGAAAACGTTTACATAGCAGGAAACTTAGCAAAATTGGGAGAATGGAACGCAACAAAAGCTAAGGCAATGAAAACTACAAATCATGAAGATTACACACTTAGCGTAACAGGCCTTAAAAAAGGCACCGAAGTTTCTTTCAAAGTTTTGAAAGGACTTACCTGGGAAGCAGTTGAAAAGGGCATCAATTATGAAGACCTTGACAACCACACCATCACTGTTGACGGAGCAACCACAATCGAAGTCGGCGTAAGCAACTGGGCTTGCTAAGCAACAATTTACAATAAAAAAAATCATCACTTTGTGATGATTTTTTTATTGCCTCGATTTAAAATTTAATGTGATTTTAACCACAAAATCACTTTTTTCTATAGCCAGCAAATTTACTACTAAAAATTTGCTTTTACAAATTTGCTATTATATATTTCAATTTCAAATTGCCTTTATAAATTTGTTTTATAAATTCTTATTGCAATCTTTATTTCCCCAAATCGCTATTTTTAATTTGCAACTACAAATTGTTATTACGATTTTGTTTTTTAAAATCTATCATTACACATCTAATTTGAAATTTGCTTTTATAAATTTGCTTTTACAGATTTTGCCGCTATCAACTTAATTTTTGCATTTAAAATTCCCGCTAAACATATTTTAAATTCAATTATTTGATTTCATTTATGCACTCTTCCGTCAAAACGATACTTGCCGTATTTTCTACGCCTTCCCTTTCGTATTTAATTTTAACGGTATCCCCGACTCTTGCAGTAAGCAAAGAGTCGGTTATATTATATAAGCGACAAATTAAAACCGTATTGCTTGTCGGGTTGCTATAACTGTCTGTAGAAATTATTTCAATTTCTTTTAAAACGTCTCCGGCAATGAGTCCGGCAGCATATGCAGGGCCGCCTACCGTCACTTCGCTCAATTGAATTTTTTCAACGACGTTATACTGTTTTAAAAGCGAATCGTATTTCGCACTGCTTTCAACGGTCTGAACGGTAACGCCTATAATGCATTTTTGTACGCAATCTTTACCCTCTTCCGATGCGTCAATCAAATTATCGGCAACAGCCGTAACAACACTGAGCGGAATTGCATAACCTATATTTTCAATAGACGACGAGCTGATTTTTGCGTTTACAATTCCGATTAACTCGCCTTTAATATTAAACAAGCCTCCACCGCTGTTTCCGCTGTTTACTGCCGTATCAATTCGCATTACGCGCAAAGCTATTGTCGTCGCCTCGTCGGCTGCCAACATTCTTATCGTTTCGCTGTCAACGCTTATTATTCCCGAAGTTACGGATAAACCGCCTGCGGCAGGGTTTCCCACCGCTATAGCGGAAGTGCCGACGTTTGCTTCGGTTGTCGCAACTGTTACGCTTTCTGCGTCAGATGCTTTCAACACTTCAGAGCCTTCAACCTTAAGAACAGCTATATCGTAATTCAGCGACCCGCCGATATAACTTGCTTGAATTTTATAATCGCTGATTTCGCTTCCATACAAATAAACGGCGATATCATCGCTTATATGATTTTCGGTTGTAGCCGTAGAATAATAGACAACGTGATAATTTGTCAGTATAATCGCATCGCCGTTTATTTTATCAAGTTTATAAATAATTCCCGAACCTGACGAAGTACCCGTTTTTGTCACTGTAGAACCCATTACGTTTGTCGTATATTCAAACGTGGCATAAATACTAACGGCAGAACGCATTGCTCTGTTCGCTGCGGCTTCAACCGATACGGCGTTCTGTTCGGCAAAATATTCGCTTAAAAAGTCCAGATAAGATCCCGCATAGCCGGCTGCTACCGCCTGGTCGTAAATTTCCGATAACGAGCTTATTGCATTAACGCCGTCGTTGCCGTCAGCACCGTTGATTCCGTTTATACCGTCTTCCCCGTCTTTGCCGTCAGTGCCTTTAAGAGATTCAAGCCATTCCGTTTCAGTGCCGGTAAAGCCGTTTTTAACCGCAATTTCATATGCCGACAACCCTGCCGAACCGCTATCGCATGCCGCCAATGCAAAAAGAGACGCCGATATTAAGATTATTACAAGGACAAACAATATCGTGCTTTTTTTTATAGCGCAACGTTTATCTTTCATATTCCCTCCTCTGATCAAGGTTTTCTTTTTACAATTTAATTATAAACTGATTTCTTAAAGAATAATTAAAATTTTTTTGCAAAAAAAATTTTTTTGCTATTTAGCGTCGTTAAATTTACTGCCTATTCCGTTGCAAACGATATAACAGGTTACATAACTTTAAACTAAAAGGCGACGCAAATATAAAGCGTAAATGCAATATAAAGCCTTTTAGGCGATATAAAACCTCTTGCGGCAAAGTATGAACTTGCATAAAATTAACGAATACGTTTTAGACCTAATGCCGTTTAAGCCCGCCACGTTTTAAATTGAAATAGATTTTTAAGCCTAAACAAAAACAAACAGTTTAAATTACGTTTACTGCAATTCATTTACCGGAATATATTTAACAATTTGCAATTTTGTCATTTACGAAAAAAAGCCGTGCTTTTGCACGGCTTTCATTCAGACTGTGTTATGGAGCTACATAATCGTTTACGTTGAATATCAAGTCTTTATACAAGACAAACGACGCATCGTTCTTAAATGCTTCTACGCTGCCGTCAGGCACGTATATCTTTAAAATCGTCGTTGCGCTTCCGAAAGGTTCGGACGCTCCGATCGATATACCGCTTGGAGAGGCGTCGTAAATAATTACCGCCGAAAGAGCATTACAAGCACTGAATGCGTAATTGCCTATTGCGTCGATCGCGTCAGGCAATTCGACCTTGATAAGTGAAATACAGCTTTGGAATGCCTGGTTATTGATAACCTTAACCGAACCGAAGTTTACGTCAGTCAAAGACTTACATTCATAGAATAATTGTTCTTCGATTTCTATTACAAGCGGTGTATTTGCGAAATTGAAAGACACGATACCCGAATTTTTAAAGCTGCATCTGCCTATTTCTTCAAGAACTCCGCCTGCATATTTATCAAACGGAACGGCAGTCAATGCAAGACAACCTTCGAATACGCTTTCACCGATTGTCTTAACTTGAGAAACTTCTTCGTTAAGCAAATCTATATCCGCAAGGTTTTCACAACCCATAAACGCCTCGTCGCCTATACTCGTTACGTATTTACTGAAATATACCTTATTAAGAACCAAATCGCCTTTGAAAGCCCTACTGCCTATTGCGGTAACTACGTAATAGTAATATTCATAAACCGGATTGCCTTCTTCATCCGTTACGGCGACGCCTGTTTCCGCGTCGATTTTTGCGACCTTTTCCGTGATATATTCAGGAACCGAAACCGTCGTCCAATGGCTTGAATCGATACCTGTTATAGTTGCTACGCCGTTATACGTACAGATATTGCCGTCAGCGTCGTAGATTGTACCGGCAAACTCGGCACCGTACGGATTATCTTTAAACATATCGACGGTATACTTAAACAAATTCTGCGACGTTCTGAGAAGAACTGTATATCTGATAGGGCTTCCGCCGACAGCTCCGTTTGAAGAGTTGTACTTAGCGTAAATCACGTGCTCGCCATCTGCCGACGTGTCAAACTTAGTAAGTTTTTTGGTGAATTCGGCATCGCTGTAAAGCAATATTCCGCCGTCTGAGACTGCAATATCCTGATTGTTAAGATATTCGGAGAGTTCGCTTAATGAAATAACCTTTTCTTTTATGACAGAATTTCCTTCTTCGTCTTTATCGGCGTAATATACAATATAATTTGTTATAACCACCATTTCAGGAACGGCGTCATAATTGTAAACGTCTCCCGTTATTTCATAAGTGCCGTCCTCGTATACGTTAACGCCGGTTACGGCATAAATTTGTCCGCCGTTTTTCGGATCGTTTCTACTCATAGTAAGATATACGTCGGAAAGCATGGACTTTGTGATTTCTGCAGCTATATCGAACTCGATAACTTCTTTTTCTGCAATCTTTGTTATAACAGGAGCATTGACGGCATATTCATAAACCGTTTCAACGGTCTGTCCGCCAAACACGAATCTGAATGCGAGTGTGTAATTCTGTGCATTTGAGAACATAAGATTTTCGATTGTGAATTTAACGTCCTTGTTGCCCTCGATATCTTTTACGCTCAAAAGTTTATCAATGCTTACCGTTTGCGAAGCTACGCCGTTAAGGTCATAGCTGATTGTAGCCACGCCGCCTTTTGTTGCAAACAAATTGCTGGTCGTATAATACGTCGCAAGGCTCATGAACGTGTCTACGCCTAAAGGTTTTGCGTCAATCGTAATCTTGGAAATTTTCGGTCTGATTGTATATTCAAACGAGCATACGTGTTCCAATCCGCTGTTAGGGTCTGTATACGTAATGGTGAGCGAACGTTTACCGTTGTAAATATCCATACCGTACAACGCAACGTCTTCCGCACTTGAAGGCGTCAGATCGTTTGTATAGCCCGAAACGTTTTCCATAGTCAGATACTCTTCATAAACAAGTCCGTCGGTTTTTTCTATCTGAATAATCGCTTTATTTTCAAAAGCACCTTTTGTAAACCAATAGTTACTAAGCGTCCAACCGCTGTTTCTGACGTATTCCGCCTCAAGCGTTCCTTCTTTGACTCTTATTCCGTTTTCCGCAACGATATTGAGTTCTTTAATAAACGACGCGTTGGCAGCATAATATGCACTGAGATTTGAATGGGCAGTTGCATATTCAAAACAGTTTCTGCCGCCGTTTATTCTGTTGACGGTGAAATAAAGCGTGAGAGTATTGCTCACAAAGTTATCCGTCCTGCTGTTAAAGAACGCTTTATCCGAAAGAGCAACTCCTTCAAGCAATGCCGGGGCTTTGCTTGTCATTCCGTCCGCCACGGTTACGTGACCGAAAGATATGGTTTGCAATTTCGTGCAAGCGTCAAACGCATAAGGTTCAATCGCTTCGACTGAGCTCGGCAAGCTTATATGCGTAATCGTGTTCGTGTTCGTGAAGGCATAGCTTGCAATGGCTCTTACACTATTAGGCACCGTTACGATAACCTTTCCGTCGACTGCGGCAGGTTTTACCGTATAACCTATAAGAATACCGTTTATGGTGACAAAACCGTTATTGTTTTCGCCTTGGGTACGATACCAAGCCGTTGCGTTAAACGCATTCTTTCCGATCTTTTTAATCTTACTTTCGTTAGCAAAAGTAATAATTCTCAAATTGTCGTTATAGCTGAAAAGATTGTCGGCAATAATTTCAACTACGTCAGGAATGGTAATCTGCGTTGTGTCGCTGCCGCCACGGAACGAGTAAAGGATTTTACCGATTGTTACGATATTAGACTGCGAAGACAACCAAAGCGTATCTGAAAGTGCCGAAGCGCCGATCGATTCAAGATTGTATTCTTCTCCCGACTTTTCAATGATAAACTCTTCAAGCGCGCTGCACTTAGAAAAACAGCTGTCGCCGATTTCCAAAACCGTGTCAGGAATAGTTATCGATTTAAGGTTCGTCAAGTTCTTAAACGCATACGGATTTATGACGGAAATTCCGCTGCCGAAATAAGAATATTTAAGCGTCGGCTCGCCCGGAAGGCTGTATACGTACATAAGCGGATTGCTATTATCTATCGTATAGTTTTTGCTTCCGATGGTTGCCGTACCGTTTCCGTCGTCAGGTAAATCGTTTTTATCTGCGACAATGTTAGTTACTGTCGAGTCACCGATATACTGAATCAAGCGACCTTCATATTCAAGGAAATTCGTGCTCTTTTTCTTGTCTTGCAAATATTCGGTTCCCTGGAAAACGTCGACTCCGATATCCGCTAAAGCAAACAAATGAACAAAATCTTTTTGCTGCGTCGATTGATATTCGACGTTAAACAAATCGTAGCTGAACGAAGTGCCATCGCAAATTTTATTAATTTCGCTGAGTTTTGAACAGAAGGCAAATGCCTTGTCGCCTATTTTACTGAGTTTGGAACTTGTGCCGCCGCTGATTTCTACCTTAAGCAAGGATAAGCAACTCATAAACGCGCCGCTGCCTATCTCCGTAACGTAAACTCCGCCGATGCTTATCGGAATCGTAAACGTCGTAACAGTTTTGTCGTTAATGCCGGTAATTTTGTATGTGCCGTCGGCTTTAAGTTCGAGACAGTTTTTAAACAAGTAATCTTTATAATAACTTGCTTGCAAAGACGGATCGCTGACCAATTCCCATTTTGCATAAAGATATAAGTCCTCGGTAAACGAGTTATTGTTCAATTCGAACGGTTGATTGAAATTAGCGTCATAGAACCAACCGGCAAAGTCGTAATAATACGTACTGCCGTTTATCTTGCCCTTATAGAAAATACGATTACTCGAAACGTTTACGTTTGACAAAGATTTTAACAAATAATAACTTTTGTTTGTCGTACCGAAAACGTTTGCTTTGTATTCAAGCCCCGTATAACGTATAACCGTAGGCGATTTTACCGCCGTCTCGTCGTTGACGTCGGAAAGTTCGTCTGAGCGGACAACGACGCCACGGGTAACGTAATTTCCATAATCGTCGTTTTCATAATAGCTGTCGTCCTGAATTCTTATATAATCGGTATTAAAGAAACCGCCGCCGAGATCAAGCGTTATTGTGTATTGTTTCTTTGACCATTTCGCATAGAGCGTCATAGTTTCTTTAACGACTCCGGAGAAAGACCATACCTTTGTAAATTCGTTATCGGTATACCAACCGTCGAACGTATAACCCGGTATGATTTCCTGAAGCGGCGTAGATTTTGACGCAATATTGCCAAAGCTATCCACTTCATAAGTATTTGGTCTTTCTGCCGTATCGTAGCCCATTGTGTAATACTCTGTCACAGTAGGCTTTGACATGGTTACTTCGATCGGCTGATCATTTTCAGCCTCGCCGAATTCGTCCGCATAGATAGCCGGCGTAAGGTGCGCAAACTTTGCAGTTGTAATACCGAATTGCCCGAAGTTATAATCGAAAGTGACTATTGCCACGTTCTTTGTCCACGTTGCGTAAAAATAATTGCTAACGCCCTTTTTAACTTCTATTTTTACGAAATTGTTTGCCATATTATATCTGCCGTAGTTTCTTTCAATCTGAGCAGCCTCCATACCGTAAACGTCCTGTCCTTGGGTATCGAGCCAACCGGCAAGAGTATATCTGGTTTTAGCCACCAACTCATAATTCGTTTCGATATAAGTCAAAAATTCCTGATAAGTATTGAACACCGTTCCGACCGGTATCTGCAATTCGAAATCTTCGACGTTTGCACCGTTGGTATAAAATTTATACGTAACTCTTTCTACGTTATCAGGTCTTTTAAAATAAATCGCAAAAGTAGATTTATCAAGCGTCACACCGCCTGTGGTATAACTTGCCGTAAACACTATTCTTGCGGTTTCGCCCGGTTTTAACGAATCGAGATTTCCCTCATTGGACGGCGACAACATAGACTCGTCGAACGTAATTGCGTTGCTTCTCGAGCCGTCCGTATAGACAACGTACATTTTTACGTCGGAAAACTTAAACTCTTCGGTTGAAACAGGGTTTACTAAACTGCTTGACGGCGTGTCAAAAACAAGGTGAGACGGCGTTTTCTCCGCATTGTCCTCCTTTGAATCACAAGCTGCCAAAACAAGCGCTAACGAACATATCAGCGCTACAGCTAAAAGCAGTATTATAAGCCGGGCATGCTTTTTCATACTTTCCTCCCTATTGCGGTATACCTTTTAAAGGCATACTACGGCATATTATTAGGCTATTATACAGTATCTATTCTAAACTGTTTGATTGTCAAAGTCAATAAAAAATTTAAACTCGACGTTTTTAACGCCCATTTTTATGCTGACATTTTGTGGATTTTTCGTTTATCTGTGAAATTTAAGATAATTTTATCTCCCAACTTATCGCTTAACAGCTGCTTTTAAGCATAATTTACTTTCTAAATATCTTTTCGAACCGATAAATTTTTTTGCCCTATTTAAATATAATATCGGCATTAAATTATAATATCAGCACTAAATAATTACTTTATTTGAAACTTAAATTTCATCCTAAAAAAAGGAACAAAACGTTGTATAGCATTCCCCTATGCTCATCACTATCTATATATAAAACCGTTTAAAATAAAACAAAAATTTAAACAAAGTAAATATTTACCAAAAACAATAAATCTCGTGCTTCATTTCCCCTATTTGTCGGCATGGTTATCGCAATTTATTCGTTTGGTTAGTTGGCTTAGTTTATTAGCTTAGTTTATTACTTTGCTTGTTATTAGTTTGTTGACTTGGGTTATTTTTTGGTTTCTTTGTTCGGTTTATTTGATTGCTTTGCGATTGCTTATTCGATTGCTTATTTGACTGTTTTTCGGTTGTTTATTCGGTCGTTTAATAGGCTGTTTTCCGATTGCTTTTCGATTGCTTATTCACGCTCTAAAAATAAAAAAGCCTTTCTTCCGAAAGACTTTTTTTATTTTTTACAAACCGTTAAAAATTTCCCCGATGATTTTTTCAGTAACAGCACCGACTTTATCGAAATTCATCGCCGGCACGTAATAATTCTCTACCGCCAGATGATTTTCCCTAGCGGCGGCAAGTTCGTTTATAGCAAGTCCCATCTGCCTTTCATATTCAGCCGTCGCAAATTCATCCGCCTTAACCGCTTTTTTCAACGTGACGGAAAGGTCTACCGTTTCCTGCGGTTCATAGTCGAAGCAATCTTCGACAATCGCATAGCGCCCAACCACCATACCTTCGATTCCGCATCCAAGCGGAGTCATGTAGGCGTCGTACCCGCAAAGCATCTGAGACATCTTTTCAAAAAATATCTCCGTTTGTGCCTGACATTCAGATTTAAGCAAAATTATTTGCTTGTCAACTAAGTGATCGTAAAACGATACTATACCTTGCGGCGATATAGCTCTTGAAAGTTGTTTGGATACCTTTGCCGCTTTACGCACGTGATAGGCAAGCGATGAACAAATTTGCGTCATTTTCGGCATCGATATGTACGGAATAAAATCGGCGTTAATCTCGTCTATACACAATTTTGCACATTTAAGCCGCCTGTACGCTTTTACGTAATGGGCAGCTTTGCTTTTGCATAACCGCGCTATTTCCTCACCATACGGCAAGATTTTCTTTTCATCGATAAAATCGCCCAACGCGATTACCTTTTCCTTTACTACGGGCAAAGTCGCTTCGATGGCATGCGGATTGGTGCCGTCTACGATTGCCGTATTTTTCGATTTTATGTATATTCCGTCCAGACTTTTCACGTCGCCGCTGCAATACCACGTTTCAAAATCCGCTCCGCTCTCTTTTGCCTTAGATGCGACTTTCCTTATTAAAGTGCTCTTCCCCGTACCGGGTCCGCCTTTTAATATGTATATTCTGTCGCAAAATTTCAAACGCTCTTCAAAATAACTTTTAAAGCCGTCCGCCGTATTTGCTCCCAAAAACAGCCTTTTTTCCATAATCTGCCTCCCACTGCATTTTATGAAAGGTTTCGGACTAAGTGTCACACAACACCTGAATTTTCATAGTATACCGTGTAGAGGGTTTATATGAATTATCTGGTTTTAGGCGATGACGAACGCATGAATTTCGTACGCAACTTTTTTTCCGATAAAACGAACGATAAACTGTGCATCATTACTCCGCCGAATCTCAAACTCGACAGTAATTACGTATGGAACAAAATTCTGACTTTTAGCAACTTCACTCTTGTTTATGGAAAAATGGACGACGAAACGAAACGTATGCTGGCAGGATACGACGCTTACTCGCTTTTGCAAGATGAATCGTTTACGATGGAAAACGCAAAGCTAACGGCTCTTGCGGCAATCGACTTGTTGAGCAAGACTAATCTTGCTCCTTACGATCTTAATCTCTTGCTTATCGGATTCGGAAGAATCGGCACGGCTTTTGCTAAATATTTTACGGCTCTCGGCGGAAAACTCGACGTTGCAACAAGTTCCGTACGGCAGGCAGGCGCGTTTGCAAACAAGGTACTTCCGATAAACGATATAAATTTTGACGGTTATGACGTAATTATAAACACTTCTCCTAAACTTGCCGCCGTAAATTTCACGTCGCATAAACACGGAGCGGTATATATAGATTTAGCCGGGAAAGACGTTTTGCCACTTAGCGAATTATCGGCATGCGGAATTGACGCTAAATACTATCCTGCAATGCCGGCAAAATTTTATCCGAAATCGGCAGGAAAACTTATATGCGACTTTGTTTTAAGGAGGGGATTATGAAAATCGGTCTTTGCGTGTGCGGATCATTCTGCACGTTGAAAAACACTCTTATCACTTTAGACGAACTTATTGCCGCAGGTTACGAAATTACGCCGATTTTCAGTTTCAACGTATCCAATCTCGATACGCGGTTTTTTAAAGCTGAAGATTTTAAAAACGAAGTCGAAAAGCGAACAGGCAAAAAGATAATCGCAACTATCACGGAAGCAGAACCTATCGCAAAAGCGGGACTGGACGCAATTCTCGTTTGCCCGTGTACCGGAAACACTCTTTCGAAAATCGCACACGGAATAAGCGATACGCCCGTGACTCTTGCCGTTAAGGCTCAACTGAGAAACGATAAACCGGTTATCATTTCCCTGGCTTCTAACGACGCTTTGGGAGCCAATGCAAAAAACTACGGACTTTTAATCAACACTAAAAACTTTTACTTTGTGCCGATAAAACAAGACGACCCCGACAACAAGCCTAATTCGATGATTGCCGAAAGAGATTACGTTTTGCCGACTTTGAAAAGCGCTCTATGCGGCAAGCAATTTCAACCTAAATTTATTTAAGGCTATTGCATAAAACTTATCTATGACGATAGCCAAAAGCCGGATACTTTACCGGCTTTTGGCACTAACTATTAGTCTAACCGATATACCGTTGCGCGCATAAGTCTGACGCGTCGGCAATATTTTGCAAACTTTTACAACATACTTAAACTTATGCCCTATTTAAACG
>CAMGKS010000027.1 GCA_946056785.1 uncultured Clostridia bacterium | reverse complement strand
CGTTATAAATATAATGAAAAACTTTCGATTGCAAACCGCATCGAGGGCAGAGTGCTTGCCGAAGATATAATTTCGCCTATAACTGGTGAGGTTTTGGCAGCTGCCGGCGAAACGGTTTCCGAAGAAAAGGCAAAGGAAATTCAAAACAACGCAGTCAACGTTGCGTTCGTTCGTCTTGCCGACGGATCGAGATTTAAAGTCATCGGCAACAACACCGTTGATCTTGACGCTTTCGTCGATTGCAAACCTCGCGAAATTAAAATTATGGAAAAGGTTTATTATCCTGAACTTAAAAAGATTCTCGATACCTATTCCAAAAACGACGAGAGAGTTGCCGCTTGTAAAGCAAGTGCGGATATTCTCGTGTCAAAGCATATTACAACGGACGATATCATTTCCATCGTAAGCTACAATCTCGGTCTCAGAAAGGGGCTCGGAAAGGGCGACGATATCGACCATTTGTCGAACAGACGTATAAAGGCTGTCGGCGAACTTTTGCAGAATCAATTCAGAATCGGTATTTCCAGACTTGAAAGAGTCATCAAAGAAAAGATGAGCACAACGCAGGAAAACGTTGAAATCACTCCGCAGACTCTTATCAATATAAGGCCTATCACGGCTGCCATTAAAGAATTCTTCGGTTCTTCTCAGTTGTCGCAATTTATGGATCAGCCGAACCCTATTGCAGAACTCACTCACAAGAGAAAGTTGTCGGCATTGGGTCCGGGCGGTCTTAACAGAGAAAGAGCTACTTTCGACGTCCGAGACGTTCACCACTCTCATTACGGAAGAATGTGTCCTATCGAAACTCCTGAAGGTCAGAATATCGGTCTTATCACTTCTTTGTCGACTTTTGCAAAAATCAACGAATACGGTTTTATCGAAACGCCGTATAGAAGAATAGAAAAAGTAGTTGACGAAAACGGAAAAGTCGTTGACGTTTACGTAACCGACGAAGTCAGATATATGACTGCCGACATCGAAGACAAATATACGATTGCTCAGGCTAACGAAGAGCTGACGGAAGACGGACACTTTGTAAGAGAAAGAGTTATGTGCCGTATTCAGAACGATATCCGTGAAGTTCCGAATACCGAAGCCGATTATATGGACGTATCGCCGAAACAGCTTATATCCATAGCAACCGCTCTTATTCCGTTCCTCGAAAACGACGATACCAACCGTGCTCTTATGGGCTCTAACATGCAGCGTCAGGCAGTTCCTCTTCTTCGCCCGGAAGCTCCTATGATTGCTACCGGCGTTGAACATAAAATCGCTTACGACAGCGGAGTTATGAAAACGGCAAAGCACGACGGCGTCGTTAAATACGTCGATTCGGATAAAATCGAAGTTCTCACGAAAGACGGAAGCGTCGATACCTATGAATTGTCGAAGTTCCAAAGAAGCAACCAATCTACCTGTATCAATCAAAAACCGATAATAAATACGGGGGATAAGGTTGAAGCCGAAGTCAGAGACGCAAACGGAAATATCGTAAAAGAAGCTACTATTTTAGCGGACGGCCCTGCAACGCAGAACGGCGAACTTGCTCTCGGAAGAAACATTCTTATCGGTTTCATGTCGTGGGAAGGTTATAACTACGAGGACGCTATTCTTATCAACGAAGACCTTGTCCGTGACGACGTATTCACTTCTATCCATATAGAAGAATACGAAACGGAATCGAGAGATACGAAACTCGGTGAAGAACTTATAACAAGAGATATTCCTAACCTTAGCGACGACGCGCTCAAAAATCTTGATGAAGACGGTATCGTCAGAATAGGTGCGGAAGTCAAACCGGGCGATATACTCGTCGGTAAAGTAACGCCTAAGGGCGAAACGGAACTTACTCCTGAAGAAAGACTTTTAAGAGCTATATTCGGCGAAAAGGCAAGAGAAGTCAGAGACACTTCTTTGCGTGTGCCTAACGGCGAAGCGGGTATCGTTGTAGACGTAAAAATATTTACCAGAAAGAACAGAGACGAACTCGCGCCGGGCGTAAACAAGCAGGTCAGAGTTTACATAGCTCAGAAGAGAAAAATCTCTGTCGGCGATAAGATGGCGGGACGTCACGGAAATAAGGGCGTTATCTCCCGTGTTCTTCCTAAAGAAGATATGCCGTTTATGGCAGACGGAACTCCGCTTCAAATCGTTCTCAACCCTCTCGGCGTTCCGTCCCGTATGAATATCGGACAGGTTCTCGAAGTACACCTCGGACTTGTCGCTAAGATGCTCGGTTGGAAAGTCGCAACGCCTGTATTTGACGGAGCAAACGAAAACGACATCAGAAAACTTTTCAACGATATGGGAATGGTAAACGAAAAGGGCGAAGTCGACGGCAAGATTCAACTTTACGACGGAAGAACCGGCGAACCTTTTGAAAACAGAGTTACGGTCGGTTATATGTATATGCTTAAACTTCACCACCTTGTCGACGATAAAATACACGCACGTTCGACCGGACCTTACAGCCTTGTTACGCAACAGCCTCTCGGCGGTAAAGCTCAGTTCGGTGGACAGAGATTCGGTGAAATGGAAGTTTGGGCACTCGAAGCGTACGGCGCAGCTCATATGCTCCAGGAAATTCTTACGGTTAAATCAGACGACGTTGTAGGTAGGGTTAAAACGTATGAATCTATCGTAAAAGGAAACAACATCAGCGAACCGGGTATTCCTGAAGCGTTTAAAGTTCTCGTTAACGAACTTAAGAGCCTTGCTCTCGATATTAAAGTGCTTACCGAAGACCACGATGAAATCAAACTTCGCGGATACTCCGATGACGACGATTACGAACCGACGATTGTCAAAGGCGACGAGTCTCTTGAAGAAATCGATATTCAGGGACAATTTGCAAACTTTGCAACAGACGATTCGTCAAATGCGTTTAACGTATTCGACGACCAGGCGGATGATGAAGAATTGTCAAGCATATTCGGCAATGACGCCGACGGCGAAAGCGATATTTCAGCTTTGTTCGGCAATAGCGACGGCGACGACGCGGCTTCTTTGTTCGATGACGATAAGTCGGATAAGGAGTAATAGGAGGTTTATATGTACGAGCTTTCAAATTTCGAATCAATTCAAATAGGTATAGCTTCGCCTGAGAAAATCAGAGAATGGTCTTACGGCGAAGTTACGAAACCTGAAACAATAAATTACAGAACGCAAAAACCTGAAAAGGACGGATTATTCTGCGAAAAAATCTTCGGACCTACCCGTGACTGGGAATGCCATTGCGGAAAGTATAAGAGAATACGCTATAAGGGCGTAGTATGCGAAAAGTGCGGCGTTGAAGTTACTAAAAGCAAAGTCCGTCGTGAAAGAATGGGACATATCGAGCTTGCTACTCCGGTTTCCCATATATGGTATTTCAGAGGCGTTCCGAGCAGAATTTCTTTGCTTTTGGATATGTCTCCAAAAGAACTTGAACAAGTTTTGTATTTCGTTTCCTTCATCGTTCTTGACCCGGGCAACGTAACGGAAGTTAAAATCAACGAAGGAACGGCAAGTGAAGAAGTAATCAGAATAACCAAAAAATCGGTTATTTCCGATAAGGTTCAAAGAGCAATCCTTGAACAATATAAAGATAACGCAGGAAGTTTCAGAGTCGGAATGGGCGCCGAAGCCGTTAAAGAGCTTTTGCAGGAAATCGACCTTGAAAAAGACAGCGTGGAACTTAAAGCCATCATTGAAAACAGTACGGGTCAAAAGAGACTTAAAGCGGTTAAGAGACTTGAAATCGTCGAAGCATTCCGTATCTCCGGCAACCGTCCTGAATGGATGATTCTCGACGTTCTTCCGGTTCTTCCGCCTGAACTCCGTCCTATGGTTCAGCTTGACGGCGGCAGATATGCGACAAGCGACCTTAACGATTTGTACCGCAGAGTTATAAATCGTAATAACCGTCTTAAGAAACTTACCGAGCTCGGTGCTCCGGATATCATCGTCCGCAACGAAAAGAGAATGTTGCAAGAAGCAGTTGACGCTCTTATCGATAACGGCCGTAGAGGCAAAGCCGTAACGGGACCGGGCAGCCGTGACCTTAAATCGCTCAGCGGAATGCTCAGCGGTAAACAAGGCCGTTTCCGTCAGAATCTTCTCGGTAAACGTGTCGACTATTCGGGACGTTCGGTTATCGTCGTCGGACCTGAACTTAAACTTTATCAGTGCGGACTTCCTAAAGAAATGGCGTTGGAACTTTTCAAACCTTTCGTTATGAAACGATTGGTTGAGGAAAATCTTTGCCATAATATTAAGAGCGCAAAAAGATTTGTTGAAAACGGAAAAAATCAGGTATGGGATATTCTTGAAGACATAATCAAAGACCACCCGGTATTGCTTAACCGTGCTCCTACTCTTCACAGACTCGGTATTCAGGCATTTGAACCGGTACTTGTCGAAGGCAGAGCCATAAAACTTCATCCGCTTGCTTGCGGCGCTTTCAACGCTGACTTCGACGGCGACCAGATGGCAGTTCACGTTCCGCTCAGTATCGAAGCACAGGCGGAAGCAAGAATATTGATGCTTTCGACAAACAATATCTTAAAGCTCAGCGACGGCAAACCTATCGTTTCGCCTACGCAGGATATGGTTATCGGTTCGTATTATCTTACAATCGTTAAACCGGGTTCGATCGGCGAAGGCAAAATATTCCGTTCTTTCGACGAAGCGGTTATGGCTTATCAAGCGAAAGAGCTTACTTTGCAATCTCTCTGCTACATCAGATTTGAAAAAGCTCATTCCGACGGAACAGTTGAAAAGAAAATGCTTCACACCACTCTCGGAAGATGCATTTTCAATAACGCACTTCCTCAGGATATTCACCTTTGCGACAGAAGCGACGATAAAAACTTTATCGCATTGGAAGTCGAAGGACTTCTCGGAAGCAATTGCTGCCTTGAACAAGAACAACTTAAAGATTTGTTTAATACGTTTAAAGGCGCTAAAGTCGATTCTAACCTTATCGGTGAATTCAACCGCATAATGAAAGGACTCAGACAGATAGACGAAGAAACGGCTCAGAAAATCGTCGATGAAGCAAACAAGATAGAAGAACTTGACAAATTCGACGACTTCGGACCTACGTCTACGGCAAAAGCGTTCCGTGACGCCGTTGAAAAACTTCTCGGCAAGAAAGCTTCGGCTGTCGGCAAAAAGCAATTATCCAAAATCGTTGACGCATGCTTTAAATATCACGGCGCAACGGAAACGGCTGTCGTTCTCGACAATATTAAAGCGTTGGGATATAAGTACTCCACAATCGGCGCTATAACGACAAGCGTTTTCGATATGCACGTTCCTGAAGAAAAGAAAGATATCATTAAAAAGGCGGAAGAAGACGTCGTTAAAATCGAAAAGAATTTCAAACGAGGCATCTTGACCGAAGAAGAAAGATATAACAACGTCGTTAACATCTGGAAAGGAGCTTCCGACGAAGTAGAAAAAGCTCTTGTAAAAACGCTTGACGATTTCAATCCTATATGGATGATGGCAAGCTCCGGTGCTCGTGGTAACATGGGACAGATTCGTCAGCTTGCAGGTATGCGTGGTCTTATGGCAGACCCGTCAGGTAGAACAATCGAGCTTCCTGTCCGTTCTTCCTTCCGTGAAGGCTTGTCGGTACTCGAATACTTTATTTCTTCGCACGGCGGAAGAAAAGGTCTTGCCGATACGGCTTTGAAGACGGCAGACTCCGGTTATCTTACCCGTCGTCTCGTAGACGTATCTCAATACGTTATCGTCAGAGAACAAGATTGCGGCGACACAAAGGGTACGGAAGTTATTGCGATAAAGGACGGCAATACCGAAATCGAAGGATTGGCAGACAGAATCGCAGGCAGATTTACAATCAATCCTATAACGAATCCTAAAACGGGCGAAATTATCGTCGACGCCGATTGTATGATAACCGATGACCAGGCACAAGAAATAGTGAAAGCCGGAATCGAAAAGGTAACGATAAGAAGCATTCTTACGTGTAAAACCAAAAACGGCGTTTGCGCTAAATGTTACGGAAAGAATATGGCAAGCGGCAATCCTGTTAAACTCGGCGAGGCCGTTGGTATCATCGCAGCGCAGTCAATCGGCGAACCTGGTACGCAGCTTACTATGAGAACCTTCCACTCCGGCGGTGTTGCAACGGGCGACGATATTACGCAAGGTCTTCCTCGTGTCGAAGAATTGTTCGAAGCGAGAAATCCTAAAGGTCAGGCTGTTATTACCGAAATTGCCGGTGTTGTTTCTATCGAATCGAAAGAAAACGGAAAGAACGAAGTTACGGTTACGGGAGCAGACGGCGAATCGAAAGTATATTCGCTTCCGTTCGGTGCAAAACTTAAAGTTGCAAACGGCGACTTGTTGGAGCCGGGCGATCCGTTGACAAAAGGTTCAATCAATCCGCAGGATATGCTTAAAGCAAAAGGCGTCAAAGGCGTTCAGGACTATATCACAAAAGAAGTTCAATCTGCATACCGTTTGTCCGGTGTTGAAATCAACGACAAGCATATCGAAGTCGTTGTACGTCAGATGCTTAATAAAGTAAGAATAGAGAAACAGGGCGATACGGATATGCTTCCGGGAACGCTTGTCGACATCTTCACTTACGAAGAAGAAAACAGCAAAGTTCTTGAAAACGGCGGAGTTCCTGCAACGGCAAAGAGAACTCTTCTCGGTATAACCAAAGCTTCTCTTGCAACCGAATCTTTCCTTTCGGCTGCCTCCTTCCAGGAAACGGCAAGAGTTCTTACCGAAGCTGCAATCAAGAACAAGATCGATCCGCTTATCGGTATTAAGGAAAACGTTATCATCGGTAAACTTATTCCTGCCGGTACGGGTATGAAAAATTATAAAAACATTACGACCGTTCCGAGCGAACGTCAGCAAGCAGAGGAAACGGTAGACGTTACGGAAGAAACAGGAGAAAATTAATGTCTAAAAGATTATTTACGTCCGAAAGTGTAACGGAAGGTCATCCTGATAAGGTTTGCGACCAGATAGCCGACGCACTTTTGGACAAATATCTGGAACAAGACCCGGAATCGAGATGTGCAATCGAGGTTTGCACGACGACCGGAATAATTATGGTTTTCGGCGAAGTTACGTCAAAAGCCGTTGTCGATATACAAAAGACCGTACGTGAAGTCGTCGAGGATATCGGTTACGTTTCAAGCGAAGTAGGATTTGACGCAAAGACGTGTGCTATTTTATCTTCGCTTCACGAACAATCACCGGATATTGCGCGAGGCGTCGACGAAGCTACCGAATACGTCGGCTGCGATGAATTTGATAAAACGGGTGCGGGCGACCAAGGCATGATGTTCGGCTATGCTACAAACGAAACAAAAGAGTATATGCCGCTTGCGATAGTCCTTGCACACGCACTGTCTAAAAGACTTGCCGAAGTCAGAAAAAAAGGAATCATCGACTATTTACGCCCGGACGGCAAAACTCAGGTGACGGTTGAATATGACGGAAACGTTCCTAAACGCGTCGACACGATTGTGGTTTCTTGTCAGCACGATGAGGAAGTCGACAACGATACTATTTTAAAAGATATCGTAGAGTACGTAATAGAAAAGGCAATTCCGCAAAATCTTATCGACGACGACACGAAGATTTACGTCAATCCTACGGGTAGATTCGTCACAGGCGGACCTAACGGCGACAGCGGCGTAACGGGAAGAAAAATTATTGTCGATACGTACGGCGGATACTGTGCACACGGCGGCGGAGCACTTTCGGGCAAAGACGCAACCAAAGTCGACAGAAGCGCTTTTTATATGGCAAGATACGTCTGCAAAAATCTCGTTGCGGCAGGAGCGGCAAGCAAGTGCGAATTGCAAATAGCTTATGCTATCGGCATGGCGCGTCCTATATCCGTATCGGTTAATACTTTCGGTACGGGCGTCGTTTCGGACGATAAGATTGAAAAAATAGTTAAGCAGGTGTTCGATTTCAGACCTCTTGCAATTATCAACCACTTAAAACTGACAAGACCGATATACAGAGCTACGTCAAATTACGGACATCTCGGCAATCCTGAATTTCCGTGGGAGAAACTCGATAAGGTTGAAGCCGTCGAAAAAGCTCTTGAAAAGTATATGATTTAGTTATGCATATTGAAGGCGAAATTAAAAACGTAATATTTCGCAACGAAGAAACGGGTTACACCGTTTTGGAGTTGCTTACCAGCGGCGGTGAACTCATCACCGCCGTTGGCATATATCCGCCGATAAGCGAAGGTTTAACTCTTTCAATCGACGGCGATTTTAAACGCCGCAATCAATACGGATTGCAATTTGAAACGGAAAAATATTTCATTTCCGATCCCATAAAATTAGAATCTATAAAAAAATATTTATCGAGCGGACTTATTAAAGGACTTGGTAAAGTTACGGCGCAAAACATCATAGACAAGTTCGGGTTAAGCAGTCTTGACTATATGACAAAACCGCACGAGCTTGCTAAACTAAACGGCATTTCGTTGAAAAAAGCCACGGAATTTGCCGTTTCGTTTGAGAAAGCGAGAAAAGCTCAGGAGACGGTAATCTTTTTGCAAGGTCTCGGCGTCAGCATAAATATGAGCTTGAAAATTTATCGGGCATACGGAAACAGTGCGATTGAAAAAGTCAAAAAAAATCCGTACATGCTGGTTGAAGATATAGAAGGTATCGGTTTTTTGACGGCGGACGGAATTGCGGCTACCTTAGGTATTGCAAAAGACAGCGACGTGAGAATCAGTGCCGGACTGATTCACACCTTAAAAGAGACTGCCGTAAGAAACGGAAATACCTATTTGCCGAGAGAGCAGTTAGTCGAGCAGGCTGTCAAATTGTTAAAGATCGGCTCAGAAAACGACAGACAGAGAATAAGCGAAAATCTGGAAGACTTAATTTTGTTGGGGCAACTTAAATCTGTCGAAACGGAAAATTGCAAAGCGATAATGCTTGTCAAATATTT
Source organism: uncultured Clostridia bacterium (assembly GCA_946056785.1). Taxonomy (GTDB): domain Bacteria; phylum Bacillota; class Clostridia; order Christensenellales; family CAG-917; genus CAG-917. The sequence goes on along the minus strand of CAMGKS010000027.1, from coordinate 2,388 downwards.
CAACGTGGAGTCGAGCATTGCAGCCAGATTGGCTAAACTTGCCGATTTCAAACAAGAGCTGAATACCGACTGTGAAAAAGAGATTTCCGTTTTTGAAAAGGAAAACGGAATCGAACTTCACGAATCGCAAAAGGAAGCGGTGAAAGAAGCGGTGAACGAATCCGTCGTAGTAATAACGGGCGGTCCGGGAACGGGAAAAACCACGATCGTAAAATGCATTCTGGACGTTTTTAAAAATATGAAACTTAAAGTCGCCTTATGTGCCCCGACCGGCAGGGCGGCAAAGCGTATGACGGAAGCGACGGGAAAAGAAGCGAAAACCATTCACAGACTTATCGACGTCGACAACGGCGAGGAAGATTATTTAACTTTCAGCGACTGTAAAAAACTGCCTTATGACGCAGTAATCGTCGACGAAGCGAGCATGGTCGACGAGTACGTATTCAACGCATTGTTGAAGTCTTTGAATTTGTCGTGCCGCCTTATAATTGTCGGCGACCGTGACCAACTGCCTTCCGTAGGAGCGGGCAACGTTCTTCACGATATTATCAAAAGCGGAATTTGTTCCGTAAAATCATTGACGCATATTTACAGACAAGCCCAAGAGAGCGGTATAGTAATGTCTGCCCATGCGTTAAATTCAGGCAAAATGCCCGTTTTGGAAAAAATATATAAAGATTTTTATTTTATTGAACTTTCCGATTCTGAAAAAATTAAAGATGAGATCGTAAGTTTATGCACAACAAGACTCCCTAAATATCTCGGCATAACTCCTTATGAGGTGCAGGTTTTATGCCCTATGAAAAAGGGGGCGAGCGGCACGACGAACTTAAACGGCGTTTTGCAAAGCGTGCTCAATCCTAAAAAAGCCGGAGAAAACGAACTTTATTACGGAGAAACCGTGTTTCGCAAAGGCGATAAAGTCATGCATACGCAAAACAACTATCAGCTTTGTTGGTCAACGGAAAAAGACGGACACTTTGAAAGAGGGAAGGGCGTGTTCAACGGAGATATAGGAACGATAGAATTTATCGACAGAGAAAAATTTATAGTAAGATTCGAAGACGGCAGGCGAGCGAATTATGACGTAAGCGATTTAGAACAGTTGTCTTTGGCTTATGCGACGACGATACACAAATCTCAGGGAAGCGAATTTGACGCAGTTGTAATTTCGCTCGAAGCAAATTTTCTTTTGCAGTCAAGAAATCTCATATACACAGCCGTTACGAGAGCGAAAAAAATGGCGGTTTTAGTGGGAAGCAAAGAAATGCTGAAAAACATGATAAGGAAAAGTCAGACGGAAAGATATACGATGTTAAAACGTTTTATATTGAAAGAGGCGATAAAACATGAAAATCAGTGAGTTTTTCAATGCAGTTAAAAACGCAGTCTATCCACGCAACGAAACGTGCGATTTATGCGGAAGCGAATTGCCTTTTAAAAACAGGCTTAACCTATGTTCTCAATGCCTTGAAAAACTCGAGCTGAACAACGGGAAAGTGTGCCTACGTTGCGGATCTCCCGTTTATAACGAAGCAGATTATTGTTTGCGTTGCGAAAACACGTCTAGCGTATTCAGGTTTAACCGAAGTCCGCTCATTTACGACGGATTGGCAAAGAAAACGGTTCTGTCGTTTAAGTATGGCGAAAAACGTTATTTGTCAGACTTTTTGGCTAAACTTATGACAGACGAATATTTGAAAAACGGAATAACCGTAGACGTCGTAACGTTCGTACCTATGACGAAAAAAGAAAAGAGAAAGAGAGGGTTCAATCAAGCCGAACTGCTTGCCGTAAAAGTTGCCGACAGTCTTAAACTCGATTTATGCGACTTGCTTATCAAAACAAGGGAAACTCCCGAGCAGAAGAAACTTTCGGCAAAAGAAAGAGCGGAAAACATGAAAGGGATTTTCGATTGCAAAAGCGATTTGCACGGAAAGGAAGTTTTGCTTGTCGACGACGTTTTTACAACGGGCGCAACAGCGAACGAATGTTCCAAACAATTATTAAAAGCCGGAGCAAAAGGCGTAACGGTGTTGACGGCGGCGGTAACCGCCTTAAAGCCGTACCTATCTTAACCGTTTGACAAAAATAACGTGTAATTGTATTATAAATATCTAGGAGTGAATATGGGACTTTTTGGAAACGAGAACAAAAGACAAATAAAAAAGCTTGAAAAAATTGCAAGCAAAATCGAACTGTTATCCGATGAATATAAGGCTCTTTCAAACGACGCCCTTGCGGCAAAAACGACCGAGTTTAAAAACAGGATAGCGGACGGCGAAAAACTTGACGATATTTTACCGGAAGCTTTTGCCACTGTTCGAGAGGCTTCCGAAAGAGTTCTCGGAATGAGACATTTTCACGTTCAGCTGCTCGGCGGTATTG
>CAMGKS010000026.1 GCA_946056785.1 uncultured Clostridia bacterium | reverse complement strand
AAAAATTTTAGGTTTGGGTGGAAAATATGTTAGAACTAATAGGCGTTTCAAAAACCTACAAAAACGGTGACGTTTATGCTGCGGCAATAAAGGACGTCAATCTCAAATTCGACCGAAACGAGTTCGTCTCCATACTGGGCGGTTCCGGTTGCGGAAAATCAACTTTGCTTAATATCATAGGCGGACTTATGCCGGCAACGTACGGCGAACTTGTTATTAACGGCATTTCTACAAAAAACTATTCCCCAACTGATTGGGACACTTTCAGAAACAATTATATAGGTTTCGTTTTTCAAAGTTATCATCTTATTCCACATCTTAACATAATAGAAAACGTAGAACTTTCACTTACGCTTTCCGGCATAAACTCCAAAGAAAGACGTAAAAAAGCACTCGAAGCTATTGAAAAAGTCGGTATGACGGAACATATCGACAAAAAGCCGAACCAACTTTCCAACGGACAAATGCAAAGAGTCGCTATTGCAAGAGCTATCGTCCATGACCCGCAAATTATTTTAGCAGACGAACCTACGGGGGCTTTAGACAGTATAAACAGCAAACAGGTTATGGAATTGCTGTATGAGTTATCGGAAAACAAATTGGTTATCATGGTAACGCATAATGAAGAACTTGCCTATCAATATTCAACAAGAATTATAAAAATCGCCGATGGTACAATAGCCGGAGACGAAAAGAATATTCCTACCGCAAGTTTCAAACAAGTTGAGTTGGAAAACTTAGCCGCTTCCGCTCATGAAAACGCAAATTTTGACGACGAGGCGACTAAAAATTCAACGCCGATAGACACAACGGAAGAATCTGTCATAAGCTATGAGCTTTCAAGCAATGATGCGGAAAAAACGGAAATCATAAAGTCAAAACGCCGCCGCAAAAAAAATACGCCGTCAATGCCTTTTTTGTCGGCGGTCAAAATCAGTTTGAAAAATCTGTCCGCCAAATTAGGACGAACAATTATGACTGTCATCGCCGGTGCCATTGCCATAATCAGCATCGCTTTGGTTTTGGGATTTAACAACGGCTTTAACAATTACGTTTCGGCTTACGAAAAGCAGTCTTTGGCAACGTATCCTATCACCGTTAAAAAAGCAAATTCAACTTTCAGCGATTTGTTTTACAACCTTGACAACATAAATTCTTTCAACCCGAGCCAAATAAATTTCGGACAAGTTTTGTCGGTTTTGTCCGATGAAAAAACTTCGGCAGAGGAATATACAAAAGCCAAAGAAATATATACAAACTTGCTTTTAGGAGCCTTGATTCAGAACAGAAGCGACTTAACAAAGGACAATGACACCGCCGCACTTAAAAATTATATAGAAGCTAACTTCGATTCAGATTGGGGATTTGTAAAATACGATTACGACATAAACCCTAACATATACTGCAAAAACGACGACGGCACTTACACAAAATTAGCCCCTTTTACGGACAGGCTGACAAACGACATTACGTCCTTAGGCGGTTATATAGACTCAAATATGTATGCGTCGCTGTCATCAAGCCTCAGCTCGATTACAATTTGGGAACAAATGCCTTCAATCGAAACAGTTACGTCGCAATATGACCTTATCGGCGGTACTTATCCGCAGGAAAACCCTGACGGAGTTTACGACGTTATGCTGGTTGTAGATAAGTATAACGGCGTCAACGATTACGCCCTTTACGCTCTCGGTTTTATCGATATCAACACTATTTTGCAAACTATGCTTAACGCAGATACCTCGGTTAATGATTTTACCTATTCATTCTCCGACTTTATCGGCAAGGAATTTCAAGTGCTTGTTCCGACGGAATATTACAATTACAATTCGGAAAAAGACCGTTATATCGAAATTACCGACGACGCCGAATTGTTTGAAAAAATAAACGACAAATCTATGACCATACGCATTTCGGGAATTTTAAGACAAAAACCCGAAATCGACACCGGTTGCCTTAAAGGAACAATATGCTATTCTGAAGCCTTTACAAAAAAATATATAGAAGAAAATTCAACGACCGACTTGGTTTTACGACAGATGAGCGAATTCAACGATTATATGACAGCTTTGAACAGCGAAGACGAATTAATAAAAGCTTCGGCAAAGCTAAAAAGCGTTATAAGCGGAAAACCTCTTACGATCGATTCAAAAGTCACGTCCGATTTAAACTTTTTCGTTTATTTGAAAAACACTCTTAAAATTAAGGACGTAAATTCACCGGATTATATCTATATCTTCGCTTCAACAGTCGACTCCAAAAGTCGGATAACAAACTTAATAGACGGTTATAACAACGAAAACGAAACAAACACCGTTTCCTACACGGACGAGTCTACCGCCATAGTAAATTCCCTTTCGTCCACCGTAAAAACCATCACGTACATACTTATGGCAGTAACCTTAATTTCGGTTGTCGTTGCTTTGTTTATGATTGCCCTATTAATGTATACAACCGTTCAGGACAGAACTCAGGAAATCGGAATCTTGCGTTCTATCGGCGCAAGAAAACTCGATATAATGCGTATATTCAACGTTGAATCGTTGCTTCTCGGTTTCTTTGCCAGCATAGTCGGCACTGTTTTATCATATATATTCTCGCTTCCTATAAACGCGTTGCTGAACAAATTTCTTGCAATAACAAGTTTAATCAGCATTACGTGGTGGCACGTTCTGGCATTAATTTTGCTGTCTATGGTGCTGACGCTTATATCAGGTCTTATACCGGCGATATTTGCCGCTAAAAAAGACCCGGTAATAGCATTGAAATCAGAGTGACGCAATATAATACGTCTTATGTTTTTGAGTCCCCGCAACGCTTTAAAATCAAAAAACTCTTTATTAAACGCTCTTTATAACCGCTCTTTTATGCCGCAAATCATGCGACAAAGGTTCTACTTCATTACAGCGTAATGCATTTAAGCCTGAAACGTAGGCTTCAATCATTATCGCAAAATTAAATTCAACGTATTGCTGCCGTTTAAATTCAACGCAAAAAAGAACAGCCTCAAAAAGGCTGTTTTTTCATATCGATAAAACTGTATAACACTGTATGAGAGATTCAAAAACTTAAAGGTTCAAATCCGAATATCGCAGAGATTATATACCCGAACGCTAAACTTATAATAAACATTGCGGAAAAAATTGCAAGATTTTCTTTCCAGGCTTTTACCTTTTTGAAAAGAACCGCAAAACCTAAACCTGCATTCATACAAAGTCCGCCTACCGTTGCGCCGAAACCTAAACCGCCCATAAGATATAAATTTGAAATAATCACCGAAGAGGCACAATTAGGAATTGCCCCCACTACAACGGTAAATAACGGAGCAATATATTTGTTCGCGGACACAAAATTCAGCAATGCGTCCTCGCCGACTTCAAAAATTATTATGCCGAAAATTACGTTTATAACAAAAATGTACGCGAATATTTTAAGAGAATGCACAAAAGGATGCAATAAATATCTTTTTAAACCCTTTTTGATTTTTTCCTTTCTCTTTTCTTCCGCCTCGCATTTTTTGTCGTCGTCTTTTCCGCCTGCGGATGATACGTCCGACTCTTTGCCGTCTGAATCATTATGATTTTCACTTGCCTCACAATGATTGTCGCCGTTTGAGTCGCCGTTATTTTCTTTCTCAAAAGAATCAATCTCGTGCCCGCAGCAACCGATATGAATTTCAGGGACGTGCGAACAATCGGCATTATGTTCATTGACCGCCTTTCTGTTTTTTACGCAAATTAAATCGACGACGTAACCGACTAAAACGCCTATAACAAACTTCGCAAGCAAAATCGGCAAAATATGCAAAGCCTTTGACGGATTTGCCAAAAATAACGGAATCGCTTCATCGCTTGTGGCGAGGTACACGCCGAAAAGAGTACCGACCGTTATATGCCGTTTTTGATAAAGATCCGTCGCAACAACGCTGAATCCGCATTGCGGCAAAAGGCCTACGGCGGTTCCGATCAACGGCGCAACGCTTCCCTTAAGTTTTATTCCCTTACCTATTTTATCTTCAAAAAATGAAAAAACTAAACTTATTGCAAATAAAACCGCAAAAACTTTTAAACTGTCTATAAAAGCGTCAAGAAAAACCTCTCCCATACCTTTCTCCAAAAATTTGCACTATGCAAATTTTCCGTTTGCCGACTAAAACGTTTACGCGCTTCAAATACTTAAGTTACGATTGCATTTCAGCGGCGTAATATTCAATCGTTACGATTTACTTTTTCCCCGTTAAGAACCAACATTTCAGCGACGTTTGGCTGAATTTCTTTTTCAACAACTTCAGATTGCCAATCGGACGGCGAAACCTCTTCAAAAGAAACGGAAATCGCTTTCGAAGCACAACCCCAATATTTTTCAAAAATCACTTGAATTTCGTCTGCGACTTTTTCCTTTATCGCTTTATCTTTCGGATATGCTTTAACTTTTATATAGGGCATATTTATCTCCAATTCTTAAATTTATATTAATCGGTTTATAAAATTAACGGCAAGACTATTACGCAAAAAACGCAGTAAGTCGTTTAAATTTTAACGTTTTTTTGCAAGCAATTTAAAATTGCAAAAGCAAATATCCTGCCGTAACTGCCGAAAATTTTAATATCGCATTATTTTTTGCCGTCGCAATAAAAAACAAAATTTAGACTTTTTCAATTAGTATACGTTTCGATTTAACAATACTTTTCGATAAAATCTGAATTTTAAAGTTTAATTTTGTATCCGTCAGATTGTTTATATTCGCCGTTAACGTCGTAAAAATGCTTGACGTTGTTCGAATCTAAAACGCTGACAAAGCCTTCGCCCATTTGAAAAATGTCGTCGCTTTCCGTACTGGCAAAAATGTCGTCGCTGTCGTATTGCCATTTTATGCCGAGATTGAAATCTAAAAACGTATTTGTCGTCTCTCCGTGAATGAATATACCGTTTTCAAATTCATAAGTGTTAAACGTAAAGCTATTAAGTTTTGTCCTTGCTACTATTTTTTCCTCGTTAATATCAAACTTTACGATATCGCTGCTGTTTGTGAAATATATAAATTCGTCTTTTAAAATCAAATTTTCCGCCGCAAGTCCATAATTGTCCGTAAAGACTTTAATTTCCTTGTCATAAGCTCCGCTAAACTTCACGGTAGCCGTGCAGGAAATATTATCCTTATTGTAAGGAACAAGCATAATAACGTTTTCGTCATAAAACTCTCCTTCAACAAGTTGAACGTCGGATACGGTAACGGTTACCGCCAATTCGTCCTGAGCTTTTTCGGTAAGTTTAGAAAATTCGCCACTGAAATCTTTTTTTGAAATTACGCTGTCGATTTTTAACGGTTTCGCTTCCAATGAACTTCTGTCGAATTTGACAATTTTTTTGACTTTTGCTTTAGTCAATGCTCCGTCGCTGCCAACGGGTAATGCGACAATACAACCGGCTTTTGCCTTACTGTCTCCTACGTCGCACAAATATTCTTCATCTGAACCTAAAAAACTTAAAAAACAAAACTTCTCTTTTTTCATAGGAATAGTTTAGCACAAAAACCGAATATATACAACCAAAAGAAAAGTTAAAAAAATGATTTATAAGTGTCCAAATTTCTCCCTTATATAATTTTACTTTATCGTAAAAATTTGCTAAAATATTATAGTAAAAGGAGCTTATATGGAATACGAGATAGGAACAAAACTTTTTCAAAAATACGGATTTATATCCTTTGAAAAATTGCAAACGGAAAAACTTCCAAAAGGTGCGTCGGTAATGTGCTTTTGCGACAGTTTATCCGAAGAAGAAATGAACTTAACTTGCGACCGCATCACAGACAATTTAAAAAAAGATTGCAGTTTACATGCAGTAGGACACAAACATTCCGTCATGCATTGCATTATCGATTTGTTTTTAATCAGCAAAAATATTGACGAAGTAAAAACCACTTCCGATATCAAGCTAAACGCAAAAGCGATGGAAAAATGGTTGACTGAAACTAAAAACAATTCAAAAGCAACGGAAACAGTCATTGTTTATGAAAACGATAAACAGAAAAATGAAGTGCTAAATCATTTAAGAAGCATTAAATGCATCAAAAAAGCGGCGGCAAAATAACGCAAAATCAAACCAAAATTTAACAATACGCGTTAATCAATTAAATAGCTTTTTTGCTTTTCAGTTCATTTACCTTTTTTACGCATCAAAAAAGAACTTTATCCAATCGATAAAGTTCTTTTACTTTTAATTTTTACGGCAACCGTCAATCTAATCAATCGATAAACAATTTGCTTTTTATAATATTCTGCCCAAGTCGCACGAGCAATTAATTAAAACTCACAAAACAACCTGCCAATAAATATTTACCGTTAAAGCGATTACCACTTATTCTCTACGTATTCGCAGAAGGCGTACATATCCTTAATTTCAACAACCGTGCCGTCGTCAAGCGTAACCGTTCCGTTCCAGAGTCCGTGCACCTGATGGCTGTGAAGTCTGACGATTTTAAGGACGTTCATATCTGAGTGATGGTCGTAATACGGGGTCATAGTAAGGTTGAAACGTCCGTCTTCCGAAACAAATTTCCATGGTTCCATATATCTGCCTTTCGGGAAAGTTTCAACGTCGACCGAGCCGATTTTTTGTGCTTTGCCGTCCCAGAACAAACACGTTTCGGTTGCATTGTCCTCGCAACCTATACCCCACGTAATTTCAAAACCAAACATATGCTCTTTACCGTCTGCGCCTTTAACCATTTTTGCACCGTTGCCCCAATACCAGACGTTTCTGTAAGGCCAGACGCCTCTTCCCCAGTCAAGAACGCACATCGTTTTGGCCTTTTCGAAATTATGCAACACTTCGTCGCCCAGTTTTACGCTACCCTCAGCCGGCATACAGTTTTGTTTCATTGTCATAAAGAAACGGGTAGGCATAAATTTGCCGTGCTTTTTAAAAGGAGTAACGATTGTTATGTTTTCATGGTCTTCAAACTTATCCATCGTTATATCGCATTCAAGCGTCTTTCCCTTATAAGGACCTTTAAAATAAATTCTTCGGCTCGTTTCCTTTGTATCGAAAATACAAACGTAATCGCCACGCTTAAATTCAAAATAATTAGGTTTATCGCCGTTTTCAGGAAGCACGTATTTGTTTTTTCCGCCTAAAAAAAGCGACATGCTTGTTATAAGTTTACCTTTGCGGTTGTGGTTTTTGTCAAGTTCCAAAAACGTTGCGGAGGCATATCCGCCGATTGATATGTTTGCTACAGAAATCTGAAGCATAAAATCTCCGTCTGAAAGTTGATAAAAATCCCATTCTTTACCGCGTTTTTGAGGTTGAGCTTTTGTGCGGTCGTATTCAAAAACGTTATGCTTTGCCCAGCCGCCCTGAACAAGCAGTTTGCCGTCATCAGCCAATAATTTCGTAGGCTCGGTATACTCAACCTGATTCCTTTTGTATCCGAGTTCTTGCCAACCAACATAAGTCTTTTTTGCCATAATTCCTCCAATAGCCATAGCTAAATCATAATATAGATATTATATCAAAACTAATGTTTTTTTTCAATAGTTAACTTATTATTTATCCGTTAATTACGTCTTAAATTGCAATTTGAAATTTTTGCGGTTTTGCTTAAAAGATTATTCGGCAATTTCATATTGACTGTTAAACAGTTCACGATAATATCCGCCTCTTGCCATCAATTCACGATGTGAGCCTTGTTCTATCACGTTGCCGTCTTTCATTACCAATATCGTGTCGGCGCTCATTATCGTAGACAATCTGTGAGCTACGATAAAACTTGTTTTACCATCCATAAGTTTTTCAAAAGCCTTAGTTATTTTTGCTTCCGTCAAAGCGTCGACAGACGACGTCGCTTCGTCGAGAATAAGCATAGGCGGCTTAATGAGCATCACTCTTGCAATGCATAGAAGCTGTTTTTCGCCCAAAGACAGTTCGTTAGATTCCTTTAAAACGGTATCGTATCCGTTTTCCAATCGGCTGATAAATCCGTCGGCGCCGCACAATTTACACACTTCCCTGACTTCGTCGAGCGTGGCGTCCGGTTTTCCGAGTTTTATATTTTCAAACACGGTTCCGTCCATGATATAACTTTCTTGCAAAACCATTCCGAAATTTTCTCGCAACGATTTTCTCGTTATTTCTTTTATTCCGATACCGTCAACCGAAATTTTGCCGTCACAAACGTCGTAAAATCTCATTAAAAGGTTTATCAACGTCGTTTTGCCGCAACCTGTCGGACCGACAATAGCGATTCGTTTGCCTGATTCGACAGACAAATTAAAGTCTTCAATAAGCGGGCGTGACGGCACGTATGAAAAATACACGTGACTTATGTCGATTTTGCCCTGTACTTTATCAAGCGTAGCTGCGTTTTCGGCATCGGGAATTTCCGGCTTTTCGTCAATCAGTCCCGTTATTCTTTCAAGACAAGCTATCGAATTTTGAAGTTCGGTTATAACGGACGTTATTTCGTTGAAAGGTTTTGTATATTGATTTACGTAACTCAATACCGCCGAAAACATACCTATGGTCAAAGTTACGCCGTCTATCTTACCCAGGCATATAAAAGCACAAGTTAAAGCTACCGCCGCATACACAAGAGCGTTGATAAAGCGAGTCGTCGGATTTGTCAGCGATGAATAGAAAACGGCTTTAAACGACGTCTTTTTGTATTCTTCGTTTATTTTTTCAAATCTTTTTACCGACCGCTCCTCATAGCCGTATGCCTGAACTGTTTTGACGCACCCTATCATTTCGTCTAATAATCCTGCCTGATTGTTTCTTACTTTCGACTGCTGTTTAAAATATACGTAAGTATGCTTAGAAATAAATCTGGCTAAAAGCAAGGATATAGGAGTAAGGCATAATACTACCAAAGCAAGAATCCAATTTACAATAAACAAAATTACGAGTACTCCGATTACCGTCAATATGCCCGACACCAACTGATTAAGTCCCATAAGCAGCCCGTCTACAACCTGTTCGACGTCGCCGACTATTACTCCCATAGTTTCGCCCGTTTGATGAGTGTCGAGATAATTTAAAGGCATAACCTGCAACTTGGATATTGCCTCGTCACGCAGTTTTTGCCCGACGCGGCTGACAATTTTCGAACTCAATATTTGTTTCAACCATTCGGCAAAGCACATAGCGGCAGTCAAAGCAATCGCATAAATAAGATTTTGAATCAATGCGTCAAACGAAACGTCGTTAAAACCGATAAGGCTGTCAATGGCATACCCGAAAAATACGGGAATAATTAAAGACAATGCCGCCGAACAGATCGACGAAAAGAGCATAAGAAAAAATCTGAAGTCGCCTTTTACGTAAGGTTTAAATTTCTTAAATGATATTTTACGCATTGTCGGCACCTCCGCAACCTTGCAATTCGCATATCTTTCTATACAAATCACAGTTTTTAAGCAGTTCTTCATGCGTGCCGATACCCACTGTTTTTCCTTCGTCAAGTACGACGATTTTATCAAGTCGGCGAATCATTCCTATCCTTTGCGAAACAACGAAAACCGTCGGCTTATACGGCAATTTCTTTATTGCCTTACGCAACTTCGCTTCAGTGGCATAATCGAGAGCGGACGAGCTGTCGTCAAGCACCAAAATTTCCGGTTTACGCACCAATGCGCGGGCAATAGCAAGTCTTTGTTTTTGTCCGCCTGAGAAATTTGCCCCGCGTTGCTCTACCATATAGTCAAGGCCGCCTTCTTTTTTATCGATTATTTCTTTAGACTGTGAATCTTCCAAAGCCTGCAAAATTTCTTCGTCGCTTGCGTCGAACTTCCCGTACGTCATATTTTCTCTGACAGTGCCCTCAAACAATTCGGCTTTTTGCAATACGAAACCGAATTTACTGCGCAATTCTTCTATATCATAACTTCTTACGTCTTTTCCGTCGATAATAAGTTTTCCGTCGGTTACGTCGTAAAACCTCGGCATAAGCGAAACAAGCGTGCTTTTGCCGCTACCCGTTCCGCCTATTATCCCTATCGTTTCTCCCTTTTCTATTTTAAGGCTGAAATCGGTCAATGCATATTCACCGTTTTTAAAATATTTCATCGATACCTTATCGAATAGGATATGACAATCGGCAAAACCGTCATTTTCTTTCACGCTTTTTTCTTCGTTTATAATTTCATAGCGGGCGTCGTTTTCCAATATTTCAGACAATCTCTTTAAACAAGCAAAACTTTTCGGCATAAGGATAATAAGATTTGCAAGCTTAATTAGTTCAACTAAAATCTGCAAAATATACTGATACAGAGCAATTACCTCGCCCTGCGAAATGCTGCCGGCGTATACTTTTACGCCGCCGAAATATAAAATCAAAACTATTGCAAGATTAACTATAAAATACGTAAAGGGATTTAAAAGAGAAGATATTGCAGCAACCGCAACCTGCCCCTTATACAATCTCGCCGTTTTTTCTTTAAAATCTTTTTCAAAACGCTTTTCCGCTCCAAAAGCCCTTATTACTCTTACGCCCGATAGATTTTCTCGGGTAGATGCCGCAACGTCGTCAAGCAAAATCTGATTGTTGCGGTATTTAGGCAGAGACGTCAAGGATATAATAAGCACAACGGCAAATAAAACCGCTATCGCCGCCAGAATAATTAAAGACAATTCAAGATTGATTATCGCCGCCATGGCAAACGCACCAAACACCACAAACGGCGAACGCAATAACAAACGGAGTACCATATTCACCCCCGTCTGCACCTGATTGCAATCGCTTGTCAGTCTTGTAATAAGCGTTGGTATGCCTTGTCTGTCCGTTTCGGCAAAAGGCATATTTATCGTTTTTTTATAGAGCTCCGACCTGAGCGAAGCCGCATAACCCGTTGCGGCTTTTGCAGAAAAGAATTGTCCTAAAAGGGAGAAACCAAGCCCCAATATGCCCAGACCTGCCATAAACAAAATCATTTTTACGATATAACTCGTATCGCCGCTCGGTATTCCTATGTCGATAATCTTTGCCACGATAAGAGGAATAATAAGTTCGAGCAATGCCTCGATAAGTTTGCAAAGCGGTGACAAAACGGCAGAGCCGGTATAATGCTTAAACAACGAATAAACTTTTTTCATATCCAATTGATTTTAACACAATAACAACCTATTTACAACTGATTATATTGTTTCAAATTCTTTCAATATTCATTCAAGCTAAAAACCGTGGCGTAGTTAGTCTGAATTTTTATTGTTCCTGAAACGTCTGAAATTTTTTATGAAGCCCTGACGCAAATTATTTATAAAAGCTTTGATTTTAATTTTAATTAAAAAAGTTTAAACTAATAAAATCGTTTTAAAAGTGGTTTAAACAAACTAAATTCAGGTTTTAAAGCATACGGA
>CAMGKS010000025.1 GCA_946056785.1 uncultured Clostridia bacterium | reverse complement strand
TGATTTTACATTCAACCCCCGGGAAGGCTTTTCCGACGGTTGATACACGGACTTCGATAGGGTCGTTCGTCGTCGTCATGGTACATCCCGGACTTGCTTCCGTCTGTCCGAAAACTATAACTATATCTTTCATATTCATTTCGTCGATAACTTGTTGCATAACCTTTATAGGACACGGCGAACCTGCCATAATTCCCGTTCGGAGCGACGAAAAATCGTATTTCTTAAAATCAGGATGTTCAAGCATTGCTATAAACATTGTAGGAACGCCGTGAACCGCCGTACACTTTTCTTCGCTGATTGCTTTCATAACTTTCAACGGACTATAAGGAAGCGGCACCATGCCCGTTCCGTGAGTGATAGACGCCATCATAGCAAGAACCATTCCGAAACAATGGAAGAAAGGCACACAAATACACAATTTATCGTTTTCGGTAAAGCCCATACCGTCGCCTATACATTTTCCGTTGTTGATTATATTGAAATGCGTAAGCATAACGCCTTTAGGGAAACCAGTCGTTCCGGAAGTGTATTGAATATTTATAACGTCTTGCGGATTAAGCGTTGCTATCCTTGCCTTATACTCCTCGTCGGAAATCTTCGAAGCGTATTTTTTAATGTCTGCAAACGTCATAAAGCCTTTCGGCGTTTCATCTTCATCGGCATAAATAATACGCTCGATAAACGGCATAGCTTTGGAACTGACGATTCCGTCCTTACTGCTCGGAAGTTCAGGGAAAAGCTCCTCAACGATTTTAACGTAATCGACGTCTTTTGTTCCGTGCATCATAACCAAAAATTTTGAATCGGACTGATTGAGGAGGTATTCAAGCTCGAATATTTTATAGTTCGTATTTACCGTAACCGAAATTGCTCCGATCTTTGCCGTAGCAAAAAACGTAAGCATCCACTCCGACGTGTTTTTAGCCCAAATTGCTACTTTATCGCCTTTTTCAACTCCGAGAGCCATAAAGCCCTTTGCATATTCATCTGTTTCTTTATCGAATTCCGCCCACGTATTTTCATAACCTTCAAGCGGAAATTTGCATGCCAAATTATTAGGATAAGTTTTTGCTAATCCGTTGATTACCTCACCTAAAGTTTTATCTATAAATTTCATATTATCTCCATTAATCGTAAATATTGTTATTTTTAACCGTAAGTCTCAAATGTTGCTCCAAATTAAACAAATTCCATAGCGGCTCGTTTTCGGGTGGATAAACCCTGAAAACCATTCTGTTTCCGCTGATAGGATGATTAAATCTTAGTTCTACTGCCCAAAGGCATAGAGGTACTTTAAGACCTTTGCCGTAACGTGCGTCGCCGACAATAGGCGTACCCAAACCTGCCATTTGCACTCTTATTTGGTGTCCTCTTCCCGTAATAAGATTAACCGCAACGAGGCTGCAGTTCGATTTAGTATCCAACACTTTATAGTCCAACTCCGCATATTTCGCACCTTCGGTCAAAGCAGGAACGATTTCAGTATTGTTCGTTTTTGGATTTTTCTTTAAATAGTTGATAACCTTTTTTTGTCGGTCTTTTGGCAAACCGTCAACGATAGCGAAATACTTCTTTTCGACTTCTCCGTTAACGATTGCCTCCGATAGTCGTTTGGCAGCCTTAGAAGTTTTTGCAAACACCATAACGCCGCCCGTAGGACGGTCAAGACGATGAACGAGCCCTAAAAAGGCGTCGCCCGGTTTATTGTATTTTTCAATCAAATACTGCTTTAAAATCGACAGCATATCTTCGTCTCCCGATTCGTCTTTTTGCACGGGAACCATAGGCGGCTTTGTAACCACCAAAATATGATTATCTTCAAACAGTATTTTTATATCTTCTCTCATAGTGTCTCCAAAAAATTTAGCCTGTCTGACTTTAACTTTTTTTTGCAATATCCGAATATAAATACCCGAATTTTAATATCCGAATTTTATTTACGTTTCATTTATGATATTTTAATTTATAAATATCAGCTTAATCAATTTTTTCACTTACGATACAAATCAACCTTTAAACAGAATGTCCGATTATAATTTTACATGTTATAAAATCACAATTTAAAGCGACTTATATTTATTCTTGTTTGACGTTAATTCTTAAACGTAGCAAACGCCGTGCAACCTTGCGGCAGTACGAGTCCTTCTAAAGTCGGCAATCCGATTTCATCGGCATCGATAACCGCACTCGAAGGCAAAGCAAGTTGCAATATGTTTTTCATAACCGTTGGTTGAAGTCCGGTTGTGTATGAATTCAGACACACGAACAAAGGTTTATCGCTAAGCAATTTTGCTATAAGGTCAACCAAATCTGAAATGCCTTCCTCGATTTTCCACTTTTCGCCGTTCGGACCTCTGCCGAAACTCGGCGGGTCTAAAATGATTGCGTCGTAACGTCTGCCCCTTTTTAACTCTCTTGCACAAAACTTAAAGCAATCGTCTATAATATATCTTACCGAAGCTTTTTCAAGTCCCGACAATTTTACGTTTTCACCGCATCTTTCCACCATAGCTTTTGCTGAATCAACGTGACAGACGCTGGCTCCCGCACTTAAGCAAGCTACCGTAGCCGCCCCGGTATATCCGAACAAATTCAAAACGCTTATAGGACGGTTTGCATTGTGAATAAGGTCAATCATTCTCGCCCAATTTACCGCTTGTTCAGGGAAAAGCCCGGTATGCTTAAACCCCATAAGCTTAAGTTTGAATTTTAAATTTCTCCACCCGACGTAAAATTCGTCCGGAACACCTTTTTTATATTCCCAAACGCCTCCGCCGGTTGAATGTCTGGCGTAGATGGCATTTATGCCTTCATAGCTTCTGAGCGGTTTTATCGGCTTCCAAATAACTTGCGGATCAGGTCTTAAAAGTTTAAGATTGCCCCACCTTTCAAGCTTTTCGCCATTTCCCGTGGCTATGACTTCAAAATCTTTCCATTCGTCGGAATAAATCATACCTTTTCAACCGCAAGCGTAACTTTATTTCCGTTTACGTCCCATTCTTTGACGTACCCGCTAAGATTGCCGTCGGCACTCTCGCCTAAGACGTCTTTTAAATACGCTTTATCGTCTAAGACTTTCTTTGCAAGACCGTCGGCGCTGTATCCGACTTTTATATGGTCGGTAACTTCAAAACCGGCTTCTTTACGCATAGTCTGGATTTTTGAAACTATTTCTCTTAGTATTCCTTCTTCGATAAGTTCCGGCGTAAGTTCCGTATCGAGAACAACGGTAATTTCGCCGTCAGTTTCCGAAGCAAAACCTTCCTTGTTTGTCACGGAAATAAGCAAGTCGCTTTCTTTAAATTCGACTTCATCATTTCCGATTGTCGCTTTATAAATTCCGCCGTTTTTAACTTTGTTAACCACGTCTTTTGCGTCGCACGTTGCCAAAAACTCTCTTATCACGTTTAAAAGTTTTCCGTATTTAGGTCCAAGAGTTTTAAGTTGCGGTTTAAGCTCGTAGCAAATAAAATCACTGCCGGTGTCGCTTATCACACAATCTTTGACGTTCAATTCGTCTTCGATTAAGCCTTTTAAATCTTCCGACAAATTCTTATGTCCGTTATACATAAGTTTAGAAAGCGGTTGACGGTTTTTAATATTAGACTTGCTTCTTGCCGCCCTGCCGAGGAATACGACTTTTAAGACGTCTTCCATGCCGTCTTCTAACTCTTTGTCAATATACTTTTCATCGCTTACAGGATAACTGCAAAGATGTACGCTTAACGGCGCGTCCTTTTCAAACGTTCTGACAAGGTTTTGATAAATAGATTCCGCCATAAACGGAGTATAAGGAGCAATGACAAGCGAAAGCGTGCTTAAAACCGTATAAAGAGTCATATACGCAGCTTTTTTATCTTCCGTCATTTCGCTTCCCCAATAACGTTCACGGCAACGACGAACATACCAGTTTGACAAACCGTCGACGAATTCTCCGATTTCTCTTGCCGTTTCCGTTATCTTATATTCGTTAAGTCCTTCATCGACGAACTTAATCAAAGAATTAAGTTTGGACAAAATCCATTTGTCCATAACGGATAATTTCAAATCGTCGATATTGTAATTTCTCGGATCGAATTTATCGATTTCCGCATACAAAACAAAGAAAGCGTACGTATTCCAAAGCGTTCCCAAAAACTTTCTTTGTCCTTCCGAAACGGCTTCCGGATAGAACCTTGACGGAAGCCAAGGAGCACTCGACGTATAGAAATGCCAACGCGTTGCGTCCGCTCCCTGATTGTCAAGTACCGTCCACGGGTCAACCACGTTGCCTTTGTGTTTGGACATTTTAATTCCGTCTTTATCGTTGACGTGTCCTAAAACAATACAGTTTTTAAACGGACTTTGCCCGAAAGCGATGGTAGAAACCGCAAGAAGCGTATAGAACCAACCTCTCGTCTGATCAACCGCCTCGCTTATGAAGTCTGCCGGATAGAATTTTTCAAACTTGTCTTTATTTTCAAAAGGATAATGCCATTGAGCAAAAGGCATCGAACCGCTGTCAAGCCAGCAGTCGCAGACTTCAGGAGTTCTTTCCATTTTGCCGCCGCATTCGCAATCCCACGTGATTTTATCGATATACGGACGATGAAGCTCTATATCCTCTTTAAGTCCGCTCAATTTTTTAAGTTCTTCTCTGCTTCCTATTACGTGCACCTTACCGCATTTATTACATACCCAAATAGGTAATGGCGTGCCCCAATATCTTTCACGAGATATTCCCCAATCGATTACGTTTTCAAGGAAATTTCCCATTCTGCCCGTACCGATAGTAGGAGGCATCCAGTTTACGGAAGCATTTGATTTCAAAAGTTCGTCACGAACCGCCGTCATCTTTATAAACCAACTTGAACGTGCATAATAAAGAAGCGGAGTATCACACCTCCAACAATACGGATAACTGTGCGTAAACATAAGTTCTTTGAACAATAAGCCGCGTTTTTTAAGGTCTTCGATGACAAGTTTATCGCCGTCTTTTGCGAACAAACCTTCAAGCTCGCCCGTACCTTTTACAAAGCGACCGCGTTCGTCAACCATCTGTACAAAAGGCAAATTATAATTTCTGCCTACGTTTGCGTCGTCCTCACCGAAAGCAGGCGCGATATGAACTATACCCGAACCGTCTGTCAAAGTAACGTATCCGTCGCACGTGACGTAATACGCTTCGTTTTCTTTGACGTCGGCAAAATCGAAAAGCGGAATATATTTCTTTCCTTCGTATTCCTTACCCTTTTTAGTCTCGACTTTTTCGTATTCATCAAAGAGACTGTCAATCAAAGCGTCGGCTAAAACGTAATATTCCTCCCCGACTTTGATTTTCGTATAATCTTCGTCAGGATTCATACACAAAGCCACGTTCGACGGCAACGTCCAAGGAGTCGTCGTCCAGGCAAGGAAAAAGGTGTTTTCGTCTTCAACCGTTCTGAATTTTACAAATATGGATTTTTCTTCAACGTCTTTATATCCTTGCGCTACCTCGTGGCTTGAAAGTGCCGTACCGCAACGAGGGCAATACGGAACTATTTTGTGTCCTTTATAAAGCAAGCCCTTTTCGTGAACTTGTTTTAAAAACCACCAGATAGATTCGATGTAGTTATCGTCGTAAGTAACGTACGGGTCTTCCATATCCACCCAGTAACCGATTCTGTCCGACATTTTCTCCCATTCGGATTTATACTTAAAAACAGATTCTTTACACTTTTTTATAAACGGCTCGATTCCGTACTTTTCAATTTCAGGCTTTCCGTCAATGCCGAGAGACTTTTCGACTTCAAGTTCAACGGGAAGTCCGTGCGTATCCCAACCTGCTTTACGAAGCACGTCATAGCCTTTCATAGATTTAAAGCGTGGAATAATATCTTTCATAACACGGGTAAGAATATGCCCGATATGCGGTTTTCCGTTTGCAGTAGGCGGTCCGTCATAAAAAGTAAACGGCTCTTTACCTTTATTCATTTCAACGCTTTTCTCGAAAATCTGATTTTCCTTCCAGAATTCGAGAATTTCTTTTTCTCTCTTTGTAAAGTCCAGATTCGTGTCAACAGGTTTGTACATATTTCTTTCCTCAATTAAAATACTATAATAGCAATTATTTTATATTGTTATTTTGTTATTTATTATAATTTCACATTAGCGAAAAAGTCAAATAAATGAACGTAATTGATTGTATAATAAATGTTAATTGACTAAAATAATAAAGCGTGTATAATAAATCCAGAGGTTATTATGGAAAATATAAAACAAGATTTTGAATTTGATTTTGTAAAAGGAGAAATTAAAACCGCAACTGACAGCGATATTTCCGAAAATAACGGCTTTCAGGCAAAAACCGACCGCAATTTGCGTCCATACGTTATAAAAACGGAAAATTTATCCAAATTTTATAAAAACAAAGCGGCTGTCGACAGCGTAAACGTTTCCGTGCGACAAGGCGACATTTACGGACTTATCGGAAAAAACGGCGCTGGCAAAACTACGTTATTCAAAATAATTTTAGGGCTTGCAAAACCGGATAACGGTACTATCGAATTGTTTAACGACGCTACGTCAATTGCCGAAAGCCGAAAGAAAATCGGATATCTTATCGAATACCCTTCTTTTTCAGCAAAGCTCACCGCATTTGAAAATCTCAAATATATGGCGTTACAAAAAGGTTGTTACGATGAAAAACAAATTATCGAACTCATCGACCTCGTGGGATTAGGAAACGAAATCCATAAGAAGTTTTCCGCCTACTCGCTCGGCATGAAACAACGTTTAGGTTTGGCATTCGCACTTTTAGGTTCTCCCGAACTTCTCATTCTCGACGAACCTGTAAACGGTTTAGACCCGGAAGCGATTCAGGCTGTGAGAAACTTAATTTTAAAGCTCAACCGGGAAAAGAACTTGACAATCGTCATATCCAGTCACCTTATTTCGGAATTATCCAAAGTTGCCGATTGCTATGGCGTTATGGCAAACGGAAAACTTGTTAAAGAAATCGATGAAACGGAACTTAACGAAATCGTAAAACCGTTTATTAAGCTCGTTGTAGACGACCAGACAAAGACTATCGACGTTTTGAAAAGCATGGGAATCGAAAACGTCAAACTCGCAAATAACGGAACCGTTTACTGTTACGACTTAGTAAACCGCCTGTCGGAAATAAGCAAAAAACTTGCTGAAAACGGAATCGTCATCTTTTCAATTTCCGCAAACGAAGGCGACATTGAAAACTATTTTATTTCTCTACTCGGAGGCAACAGACAATGAAAAACCTGCTTAAAGCCGAATTATACAGAGCAAAATTTTTCAAATCGATTTGGATAGGTCTTATCGTCGTATTCTTTCTTACGCTTATTAACGCTCTCGTCGCTCGTTCATTATCGGAAGCGGCCTCCGGAAGCGGAAGTGAATTGATGTTTGAACTTATGGGACTTGCCTATTCGGGCAAAAGCGTTATTATCGGAAACGTCGGAGCTACGGATACTACTTTTTTACTTGCAATAATCATAAGTCTTATCGTTGGCGGTTCGTTTCAAAACGGTGCCACGAGAAACGCCGCCATCTGCGGTAACAGAAGAATAAACGTTTTCTTTACGTATTTTATCGAAGCTATGGTGCTTACGGTAATTTATATTTTGGCAAACTACATTTTCTCTGGTTTATTCAGCATTATGATTGGTTACGGAACAGAGTTCACCGCAAACGAATTCGGAACATTAATAGGAAGAATGGCATTGCAATTTTTGTCCGTACTTGCCTATTCATCGGTGTTCGTAATGATTTCGATGTTAATCAGAAAAAGCGGCGGATCGATTGGTCTTTCGATCGGCTTCTATATTGTTGAAAGCCTTGTCATCTCAGCCGTCGTATTAGCTGCGTCGGTAGCGGGTAAAACGGGCTTAAAGGAAGTTTCAAACGCATTTTTAAGCACTTGTCTTTCGTCCACAGTGGCTTCAACGTTAAGTACGGAAACCATTTTGATATGCACTTTTGTTCCTATTGCGTGGATTCTCATTTCATCGTTAATTTCCGTTTTAACTTTCGAAAAACGTGATTTATAACAATTTGAACCACTCGTGATTTAACAGAAAAATTGCAATTCATTTATTGCTTAAACATATCGAAAACAAATAAACATATAAAAACGCAATCGATTATAAGGACTAATTTTAAAGCATACGTAAAGTATGCTTTTTAATTTCCGCCTGAAAGCGACAAAAAAAGTGCTTGCTATAAGCGGTCAATTATGTTAATATAATATAGCCGTGCTAGACGGGGAGCTAGCGGTGCCCTGTAAACCGCAATCCGCTATAGCGGTGTTGAATGCCGATCGAGGTGCAGACTATGGAAGGCTGCACCGTGCAAGGGGTGTTGATAGCAAGGTCTTGTGCAACGTTATGCTGTGAACCGTGTCAGAGCTTGACCGCAGCAGCACTAAGCAGATTTTAGCGTGTGCCACAAGGAAGCTTTGAAGGAGCTACCTACACGGTTTCCGCTTCGGTAGTATGTATCGAAAGAGGCTGCACGGTAAAACAAAAGGCATCGTTTTGGTGCCTTTTGTTTTACCATTTAAAGCCGCAACAATAAACTAGCAACCGTTTTCATGGCATTTAAAGTCACGCTATCAATGCGTCGTTATCAATGCATTTTTGTTTATAAAAACTATAATTTTAACTAACGTTACGTTTGATGATTAACAACTAAAATATCACGTTAAACTCAAGTTAAAGAATAATATTAATACGTCTTAAAACGCAATCGGAAATTTCGTTTTAAATATCGCTAAATAAAATTTTAAATCGTATTTTTAATTTTCGGATTTTAAATTTATATTGTTTGCTTAGACTTTATGCTTTATTCGTTTTTTATTTTAAATTGCCATAAACTACCGTCAAATTTAATTATGCTGTAATGATAATTATTTAATTTGTTGCCACAATTCGCTTTTAGTGATAATATGTTTTTATGAACAAACGCATTTTATCGCTTCAAGATTTTTCCTCGATAGGCAGATGCTCACTGACGGCGGCTATCCCTATCGTTTCCGCTTTAGGCAACGAATTAGTAGCCTTGCCGACTGCCATTTATTCAACACAAACGGCAATCGACAACTTTACTTTTACCGACCTGTCAGACAGTATTCTTCCTGCTTACAATCATTTTAAAAGCATAAAGGCGGAATTCGACTGCCTATATACGGGATTTTTGGGAACTATTTCGGCCGTTGACGCCGCTATCGAAATTGCAAAAGATTTTAAATCCGCCGGTCGCTTGGTAGCAATAGACCCGGCTATGGCGGACGACGGTTCTTTATACAGCGTATTCGACTTGCAATACTTCAATAAAATGCGTGAACTTGCAAGTCTTGCCGACGTGTTATTGCCTAATTTTACAGAAGGCAGAATGCTTTCGGATACAACGGAATGCGAATCGACCGACGTAGAAAATGCAAAATTGATTTTAAACGCTTTTAAAAAGCAAGGTTTGCCGTGCGTTGTTTTATCCGGAGTGACCGACGGCAATTTATGCGGAACAGCTACTCTTTCCAACGGTATGATTTCCTTTCAATTCAACGAAAAATTTGAAGAACGTATCCATGGTGCGGGCGATATTCTCTCTTCGATTGTCGTCTCATCCGTTCTGGACGGAATGACTTTTCCTGACGCCGCTCAAAAAGCGGTAGATTTCATCCGTTTAGCAATTAAGTCCACCGTAACAAAAAATACGGATCTAAGATACGGTCTGAACCTTGAAAAATGTTTGCCATATTTAATAAATCGAAGCGAGATTAAATAGTAGGTATTTTGCTTATTTGCGTTGACGATTTATTTTAATAATATCGACTTTAAACGCTCTTTGCATTTAATTGGACTTTTTCACATTTACTGTTTAAACGACTTCCATAATAGTTTTATAAACAAATTTTGCCGTTCATTTGTTACGTAAATTCATAAATTTTTTGATAGATGTAAATTTTTTTGCCGCTACATCATATTTTAAACTATGAAGATTGCGGTTTATGACAGCGGAATAGGTGGCTTAACGACTTTGGCGCGTATGATTTCCGTATTTCCCGATTGCGACTATTTATATTATGCGGATAATGCAAATTTTCCTTTCGGGCAAAAGAACGTAGAATCTCTAAAAAACAATCTCACGGAAACTTTAAAATTTTTAAAAACAGAAAGCGACGTTCAAATTATAGCCTGCTACACTGCTTCATCAATCGTCAAAAACGATGAAACGGTTTTTACTTTAACTCCGAAAATTGAAAACGAAAACACTCTTTTAATAGCTACTCCTAATACCATTAAAACGTTGTCGCCAAAATGTAAAGTTGCTGACACTCCGTGCCTCGCATATATTATTCAGACGACTTTGCTAAATAACGATGATTTTACGGCAATCGACAATTATTTGTTCGACACGTTAAGCGATTTTATAAAGACTGAAAGCGTCTCAATAGGTTGTACGCATTACAATTTTATCAAACGCAACCTTAAAGCTCTTCTTGAAAGCAAAAATATACTTGACGGAACTGATCTGCTTTTAGAAAACATCGAAAACGTAATAGTCCCGTCCTCTCATACGGGAAGAGTTTCGTTTAAATTTTCAGGAAACGACGATTCGGCATTATACACGCAAATTTTAAAAAGGCTTTTAAGTCGTGAATTTTACTGAAATATCCAATGATACAAGTTATCCGAATGCCGCATAATTTATAGCTTCGGCAATAACGTTCGCTGTCCAATCGGTTAATACGTCGATTTCCTTTGGGGCAATTATCAATCCCGGCAAATTACTTTCAACAAGAATCTGCGAATATTTAGCGGCGTCTGTTTCTCTTTTCATTTTTAAATCATAACTTGAAATCGCATTGAAAATTACTTTGTCAAGTTTGGCAACAAGAGGAACGCCTATGGCTAAAGTAGGCACTTTCAGCGTGGAAAAATTAAGACCTGTTCTGCCTCCGTTTACTCCGCTGGCAGGCTCAATTCCGGCAGTCGACAGTTGAAAACTCTTACCGATTCTACCCACCTTTGCCGTACACAGCGTATCTATTGCAATTACCAAATCGGGCTTAATTTGCGTTATAATTCCTTTTACGACGTCAAACGATTCTATGCCCGTTTTCCCATATACGTTCGGTGCGACGCTCGCTAACGACTTTAAAAACCTGCTGTTCATTCCTTCTTTAATTATGTTACGAGTCACTTTAACTCTGTCTGCTACCTCCGGACCCAGGCTGTCCGCAACAAGTCCGCCGTTGCCAAGTCCTACAATTAATATGTTCTTTTTTACGCCGCCGCTATAAATGCTCATATCCTTAATCGAATTGCCCAAAACTTTTATTAAAAAATTCTTATCGGAATCGTTAAGCGAACCTTTTTTTACGTCAATCGTAACGTAAACTCCTCTCGGCTTACCAAGTTCTTTGGCAATTTGTTCCGTCTTTATATTAGTAACGAATTTTTCGACAAACCCCAACTGCTGCGTTTTGGTAAAATCGTTGTTTTTCTTTTCTACGCAATCAATCGCCATTTCGGTGTAAAATATATCTTTCTTATCGCCATAAACAAAATTTTTCATAATTTTATTATTTATTAATTTA
>CAMGKS010000024.1 GCA_946056785.1 uncultured Clostridia bacterium | reverse complement strand
AATGCGTGAAAAAAACCGAAGAAACCAAAGTTTTATCTTGTCTGAATTTATCGCAAAGATTTTTGCAAATTTTGCGTGCAAGAGGCATAGAAGGCGATGACAGCATAAACAAATTTTTAACCCCTTCGCCTGAATATATGATAAATCCTTTCGATATCGAAGGTATGAGTGAAGCTGTTCAAAGAATTAATCAGGCAATCCAAAATAAAGAAAGCGTTTTAATTTACGGCGATTATGACTGCGACGGCATTTGCGCGATTACGATATTGTATAAAACTTTAATCGATAAAGTTTCGTCTTTGCACTATTTTGTCCCCGACAGAAATAACGACGGTTACGGCATGAGCGTTGCCGTTTTGGAAAAAATTCTTGCTAAGCACAAAGTCGATTTAATTATTACGGTTGATTGCGGCATAACGGCGGTCAACGAAGTCGAGTTTTTAAAAGCGAGAGGGATAGATACAATTATAACAGACCATCATGAGCCGCAGGACGAGTTGCCTGATTGCATAATTGTAAATCCCAAAGTTAAGCGGACGACGTTTTACGAATTTTGCGGGGCGGGCGTTGCGTTGAAACTTTCAGAAGCGTTGACCGACCGTAAAAGTGCGTTGCAGTACGTTGATATTGCGGCAATAGCTACAATTGCTGACATTGTTCCGCTTGTAAGTGAAAACAGAATTATTGCTTCTCTCGGCATCGAGAAAATGAAAAAACATCCGTCGCTTGCGATAAAAGAGCTTATAAGCGAAAACGTGAACGCTTATGAAATCATGTATAAAGTTGCTCCGAGAATCAATGCCGCCGGCAGAATGGATACCGCTATGAAAGCGGTGGAAATGTTTTTATCCGACGATTATTTTATCGTTCACCGAATTGCCGAAGATTTAAGCCGTGATAACGTTCAAAGGCAAAAAAAGTGCGACGAAGTTGTGTCGGATTGCGAGAAAATGCTTTCGGGAAGTCGTTTTGACGATTTGAATTTTATTGTTTTGGCAAGCGAAAATTGGGAAGCGGGAATATTGGGAATTGCCGCTTCGAGACTGGTTGAGAAATTCAACCGTCCTACCTTGCTTTTTGCCGAAAAAGACGGAGTTTTAAAAGGTAGCTGTCGCAGTATAAACGGAATTAACGTTTTTTCCGTATTAAAGAAATTCGACAGCCATTATTTATCGTTTGGCGGACACAGCCTTGCGGCGGGACTTTCAATTATGAAAGGGGAGTTCGATACGGTAAAAAAATTGTTAAACAGGGAATTGGCATATCT
This sequence comes from uncultured Clostridia bacterium, assembly GCA_946056785.1. GTDB lineage: Bacteria > Bacillota > Clostridia > Christensenellales > CAG-917 > CAG-917. The sequence goes on along the minus strand of CAMGKS010000024.1, from coordinate 10,577 downwards.
CGATAAAAGCGTTTTTTACGATAAAATTTGTTACGATACCGATTTGGATATAACTGAGCCGCTTATTGATTTTGCGACGGAACTTGAAAAGCTCGAACCGACCGGTTTTGGCAATCCTAAGCCTGTATTCCGACTATCTGCCGACGGATTGAAATTTTCAAGATTGGGCAGAACAGACCATATAAAAGCAAAAGTCGGCAATAATGAAATAATAGGCTTTTATAAGTTAAACGAAATATTCATGGCTGAGTGCAATTCGCATTTTATCGTAAATTTGTCTAAATCGTGCTTTCAAAATGAAGTTTTTGCACAGCTTGTTATAAGAGACGTATTTGTCGAAGATATGAATTTATCCGACGACAAATTAAATTTGGCGGCTATAAACGCTTTGAGTTCGGGCAGAGCGGACGAATACGACGGCAAGATAATTGACAGTCAAAAAGAAAGCAAAATTACCGAGACTTCTGTCACCAACGCTTTTAAAACGGAAATTTTGAGAAAACTCGACGTCGAAAAAGACGAATTGAAAAAATACGATATTTATGATTGCATAAAAAAGACCGACGTAATAGATTGCGGCGACTTCGGAAATTTGTTCGTTGCGTTTTCAAACGTCGGATTGGAGCTTATTCAAAATAACGTCAAAGACGAAAAGCGCCTCCTTATCGGAATAGGCGAAAAGGCGAGCAACAGCCCTCAGAATCAGATTGTTATTTGCCCTAATTCGGATTTTGAATATTCCGCATTCAACAAAGTTTACTTCTTTGAAGTTCCCGTCGGACAAAGCCTTTTTAAATCTGCGTCCGAAACCGATACGTACCTTTACGACAAGGCGTCGATACAGAGATTGCCGTCTGTAACAAGAGAAAAACTTCTCGACGTATTTTCCTGTTTAAAGATGAAGAACGGAATGAAAATTACGCCTAAAACGGAATCGGAAATCATGATAAAGGCGGGGGGAAACAAGTTTGAATTTTTTGCGGCAATGCAGATTTTTCAAGAGTTGAACTTGATTTCGTATAACGAAAAGGGTATTATAAATATAGCTAACGTAAAAACTAGTTTGGACAAGTCGCCAACTTATCGGACTTTAAAGGAGATAAATGTTTGATATATTGAAGTTTAAAGATTATTATCCCGACAATTATGAGCAGGTAAAAAAAGCGTATGAATTTGCCGCCGAAGCTCATGCCGGACAGGTGAGAAAGAGCGGCGAGCCGTATATAACTCATCCGGAAGCCGTTGCGCAAATTGTTGCCGAAATAGGATTTGACGCACAAACAACTATTGCGGCGTTTTTGCATGACGTTTTGGAAGATACGCCTGTCACCGAAGAACAGATTGCCTCGGAGTTCGGAGCCGAGATTCTTCAACTTGTTCAGGGAGTTACAAAACTTGATAAACTTAAATTTTCCACTTCGGAAGACGCCCAGGCAGAAAATTTCAGAAAAATGTTTTTTGCTATGGCAAAAGACCTCAGAGTTATAATTATCAAATTTGCCGACAGATTGCATAATATGCGTTCGCTTGCTTTTCAACCGCCTGAAAAGCAACAATCGATCGCCAAAGAAACTTTGGAAATTTATGCGCCGCTTGCCGGCAGACTCGGTATTTCGTTTTTTAAATGCGAACTTGAAGATATAGCCATGAGCTATATATATCCGAAAGAATACAATTATATAGCAAATTACGTTAAGGAAAACAATTCCGAACGTGAGGAGTTTTTGCATAATATATGTTCGCAAATACATTCTAAACTCGACGAATTGGGCATAGACGGCGAAGTCAGCAGCAGATCGAAGCATTTTTATTCGATTTTCAAAAAAATGCGGAATTTGCATATCGACATAGATCAAATTTACGATTTGCTTGCCGTGAGAATTATCGTAAACGACATAAAAGAATGTTATACGATGCTTGGTCAAATTCATACGATGTGGAAACCTATTCCAAACAGAGTTAAAGACTATATTGCCGTGCCGAAAGCAAACAATTATCAATCGCTTCATACAACCGTAATGACGCAGTATGGAAAAACGTTTGAAGTTCAGATAAGGACGAAAGAAATGCATAGAATTGCAGAATACGGCGTTGCGGCACATTGGAAATACAAGGAGGGCAGGACAAGCACCGCGGATACGGTGTTAGACGAGAAAGTCAGGTGGCTTCGTGAGGTTATGGACGCCGAAAAAGACGTGGTAGGTGCCAGAGATTTCATGGATTCCGTAAAAATAAACGTTTTTGACGACGAAGTGTTTGTCTTTACGCCGAAAGGCGACGTATACGACTTGCCTGAAGGTTCAACACCTATCGACTTAGCGTATAAAATTCATTCGGCAATCGGAAACAAATGCGTCGGAGCCAGAATAAACAAAAAGATTGTTCCTTTGTCCACCACTTTACAAAACGGAGATATCGTTGAAATTCTCACGTCGGAAGCGTCAAAAGGACCAAGCCGTGATTGGCTGAGTTTTGCTCATACCGCTTCTGCTAAATCAAAAATAAGGGCGTATTTTAAGCGTGAGATGAAGGAGGAAAACGTCAAACGAGGAAAGGATATGTTGGAGCGTGAAGCACGTCACCGCGGATACAGCCTTTCAGATTTGATGCAGACTCCTAACGCACTTGAAAGTCTTCTTCAACGTCAGTCGTGTGCAACGCTTGACGACCTCTATTCCGCAGTCGGATACGGCGGAATTACCACAAACCAGATTCTTATTAAACTCATAGACAGTTTCAAAGCACACGCTCACGAAGTTGCGGCAAAAGCTCCGTTAGTGGACGGAGAGCTTGTGCATGAAAAGGAAGATAAACAGCGTCACCCGTCTAAGAGCGGCGTGTTGATTAAAGGATTTGCCGATTTTTCCGTTCGTCTTTCCCATTGCTGTTCACCTGTCCCGGGAGATAAGATAGTCGGTTATATATCAAGAGGCAGAGGCGTTTCAGTGCATAGAGCAGATTGCCCGAATTTGAAATCAATGGAACCGGAACGACTTATCGAAGCGACGTGGGACACTTTTGCCATAAAAGACAGTTATCAAGCCACGATAAAGATTTCATGCGAGAATAAATCGGGAATGTTGGCGTCGGTTTCTGCCGCAATAGCCGCTTTAAAAATGCAGATTTGTGCATTGAACGTAGTTTTGAATAAAAAAGACGATACGGCAGAAATAGTCGTCACCGTAGAAATCAAAAAGACGAGCGAACTTGATGAACTTACGAGAAAGTTAGTTTCTCTTCAGGGTATTATCGCTATCAGGAGATAAGATGAAAATCGAACAGTTTTTGACTTCGGTTATTGGCACGAATACGTATTTGGTATATGAGGGCGACAGGGGCTTTATCGTTGACCCCGGCGACGACGGCGACGGATTGTATCTCGAAGGAGTACGACGCAACGTAAAAATTGAAGCCGTGTTGCTTACTCACGGACATTTTGACCATATGAACGGAGCAAGTTTTCTTCAAGGCAAAGGGGCGAAAGTTTATTGCCATAGGCTTGACGAAGATAAACTTTGCAGCTATCGCAGTATGGCGTCGCTTGCCGGTGTAAGACTTAACCCCGTAAAACCCGACGTGCTTCTTGACGGCGGGGAAAAGTTGAATATATGCGGAATGGAGATTTCAACCGTATGGACGCCGGGCCATTCGAAGGGCGGAATTTGTTATATAACGGGCGACGTTATTTTCAGCGGCGACACGCTTATGAACGGCTCTTACGGCAGATATGATTTTTATGACGGAGATTTTTCCGAATTGAAAGATTCGATAGTCAATAAACTTTTTGCATTAAACGGCGATTATAAGGTTTTGCCGGGGCATGGGGAAGCAACGACTCTTGAAGAGGAAAGAAAACTCAACCCCATCAATTTTGATTGAGTAATAATTTTGCTTAGCTTAAATAACGTGGTTAAAATTGCTGTTATACTTTTATTAAGGTTATTTTAAATTCGATTCTAAATTTAAATTTCGACCTATATTTAAATTTGCAATCTCACGTTCTGACAAACGGTTGCAAATTAAATTACGTCGAAATATTTAAAACTTAATTTACCGCAGACTTAAAAAACGTAACGCTTTTTTGCGTTTTACCTTTGAAGTTAAAGCGTTATGACGTAAAAATTAAAAAGTAAATTTATTGCGTTGATTTATGAAGAAAAATACTATATAATGATTCTACGTAAAAAAGCTTTTAAACTCGTTTAAGCAATTTGAACTCGGAGATAAGATGAAACTTCACTTTTCACACAACCAACCGAACTTTGACAGCGATTTGAGAGAATTGTTCCGAGCGTTTTATCCGCACGTTGCGGAGGGCGACGACAACTTTTTAAATCTGGACGCAAACGTTGATAATGATGAATTGAAAGTGGTTTTGACGAGCGATATTTTTGATAAATTTAAAAAGGTTTATACTTTTCAACTCGACGCAAAAAACGATATGGAATATAAAAGGCAGGTTAAGCGGCACTTAAAGGTCGCTCTTTATCGAACGCTTTGCTTTTTATCCAATTCCAGTCTGCCGTACGGTTGTTTAACGGGAATTCGACCTACAAAATATTTCTTAGAGCTTGGCGTAGACGCAAAGGAGATTTTTCTTAAAGAATTTTCAGTTTACGGAGAAAAGGTTCATCTTATTGAAAGCGTTGTTCAAAATCAAAGGTTCATACGAAATACGAATCCCGACAGCGAAATCGACGTGTTTGTCAACGTTCCATTTTGTCCGTCCCGTTGTGCCTATTGCAGTTTTATTTCAAGACCTCTTTCCAAACAAAGGGAAGTCGTTCGTCCGTATATCGATTGCTTAAAAAAAGAGATTTTACAAATTAAAAAAATCATAAAGGACAAAAGACTTATTGTCCGAGCGGTATACGTGGGCGGTGGTACTCCGACGTCGCTTAAAGCAAAAGAGCTGAAAGAAATTTTATCGTTGCTGCGATTTAAGCAGAAAGAGTTTACCGTCGAAGCGGGCAGACCCGACACCATAACCAAGGAAGTCGTAAAGGTGATGAAAAGGGCGGGGGTAACAAGAGTGTCTGTCAATCCGCAGACTTTCAACCAAAAAACGTTGGACGTCATCGGAAGAGCCCATACGGTTGAGGACGTTTACAATGCGTATAATCTTGTCAAAAAGAAATTCGACGTAAATATGGACTTGATTGCAATGCTTCCGGGCGAGACGTTCGACGATTTTAAAAACAGCGTCGATAAGGCAATCGAAATGAATCCCGAAAACATAACCGTTCATACGTTATATCTAAAAAACGGCTCAAAATTAAAGACGGAAGGCTATGAAAAAACGGATATGTCGGTAGCTGCTCAGATGGTCGATTATGCATATTTCAAACTTACGGCAAAAGGTTATATGCCGTATTATATGTACAGACAAAAATATACCTCCGGAAATCTTGAAAACGTTGGATATTCCAAACCAAAAAAGTTTTGTATATATAACGTTGATATAATGGAAGAAGATACGTCGATAATGGCTGCCGGTGCGGGAGCTATTTCGAAAAAGTTTACCAAAGCAAAGAATTTAATCGAACGTCAGGCAAATTGCAAAGAACCGTCCGATTACGTAACGAGATTTGACGAAATGTTGAACGGTCAGTTATCGTTTTGGAGCGAAAAAAAATAATCATAAAGAAAACCGCATTAAAAATTTTACGTGCTGAAAATTCTGCTTTTTTCGTTTGAATTTTTTTGCTTTCTTTGGAAACAATTAAAAGCAGCCGAAAAAATTTGCGGGCATAACGGCGGTTTTGAGTAGATACAAGCTGCGTTCTTAATTTTACGAGTCCGATATGCGGCTTTCAAAGGTTTTGAGTAGATAAATCAAGCTGCGTTCTTTAATTTCAACGGCTTTTAACGAGTGCAAATTTTAAGGCTAAAATAAATTTGCAAATTTAAAAATTGAGTCGTCAATCAGTTTACAATTTTTTTATTGTATGTTAAAATCTTACAGTACTCTTTCAAAGTTTAGCCAATCTCCGAGGCTATACATTGATTGAAGCGAATTAATTATCCACAGGAGGAGTAAAAAATGGATAAAGCAAGAAAACAAGAAATCATCGTAAAATTCGGTCGTAAAGAAGGCGACACGGGTTCACCGGAAGTTCAGGTCGCATTGCTTACGGAGCGTATTGCAGAGCTTACCGAACATTTAAAGGTTCACAAGAAAGACCATCACAGCCGTAGAGGTTTGCTTATGATGGTTGGACAAAGAAGAAACCTTTTAGAGTACCTTAAAAAGACTGATATCGAAAGATACAGAGCTTTGATTAGCGAATTAGGACTCAGAAAGTAAAAACAGGGGCTATAATTGCCCCTTTTTTTGTGCAAATACGATATATATGAAAACGTATATAAAAAATAGGTTATGATGAGAATAACCAGAAAGGAGAAAACATGGAAAAGAAAATTTTCAAAACAACAATAGGCGGGAAAGAAGTTATTGTAGAGACCGGAGCTTATTGTTCACAAGCAAACGGTTCTTGTATCGTTCGTTGCGGCGATACGGCAGTTATGGTAAACGCTACAATGGCGAAAGCTCCGAGAGAAGGAATGGACTATTTCCCGCTCGGCGTAGATTTTGAAGAAAAAATGTATGCCGTCGGCAAAATTCCGGGCGGATTCAAAAAGAGAGAGGGCAGACCTTCCGATAAAGCAATTCTTACGTCAAGACTTATCGACCGTCCGCTTCGTCCGCTTTTTCCAAAGGGATTTTATAACGACGTTACGGTAATCGCAACCGTTCTCAGCGTGGATACAAACAATCCGCCTGAAGTATGGGGCATGGTCGGTTCGTCCATTGCGCTTTCAATTTCCGATATACCTTTTGCAGGCCCTACCGGTTCTGTTATGGTAGGTATGGTAGACGGCAAATACGTTATCAACCCTGACTGCGAACAGCGTGAAAAGTCAAGACTCAATCTTGCCCTTGCCGGAACGAAAGACGCAATTATGATGGTTGAAGCGGGTGCAAGCGTAATCACCGAACAAGAAATGCTCGGAGCGATTATGTTCGGACACGAAGAAATCAAAAAAATCGTTGCATTTATCGAATCTATTCAGAAAGAAATCGGAAAGCCTAAGGCTAATATCGAACTTGAAAAGATTCCGGAAGAAATCGACACGGCTGTCAGAGCTTATGCAAGCGAAAAGATGGATTACGTTCTCGAAGCTTTTGACAGATATGAAAGAGAAGCAAGAGAAGAAGCTTTAAACAGCGACGTACTCGAACACTTCGCAGACGAATGGAACGACGTTGAAAAGAAAAAGAAGTTTATTCTCGATTCTTTGTATTACTTGAAGAAAGAAAAAGTCCGTGCAAAGATTTTGAACGACGGCGTTCGTCCTGACGGAAGAAAACTTACTGAAATTCGTCCTATATGGTGCGAAGTCGGTATGCTTCCTAGAGTTCACGGCAGTGCCGTATTTACAAGAGGACAGACTCAGGCAATGACAACCTGTACGTTAGGAACAATCAGCGAAGTCCAAAAGCTCGAAGGATTGGACGACGATTGTTATAAGAGATATATGCATCAGTATAATATGCCGGGATATTCAACCGGTGAAGCAAAACCTCTTAAAACGCCTGGTCGTCGTGAAATCGGACACGGCGCTCTTGCAGAACGCAGCTTAGAACCGGTTTTGCCGAGCGAAGAGGAATTTCCGTATGCAATCAGAACCGTTTCGGATATTTTATCGTCTAACGGTTCAACGTCGCAAGCTTCGGTTTGCGGCAGCACTCTTGCTCTTATGGACGCAGGCGTACCGATTAAAGCTCCTGTAGCAGGTATTGCAATGGGTCTTATTAAGAATGAAGCGGAAAACAAAGTTGCGGTATTGAGCGATATTCAAGGTCTTGAAGATTTCCTTGGCGATATGGACTTTAAAGTTGCCGGTACAAGCGAAGGTATCACTGCAATTCAGATGGATATCAAAATTAAAGGAATTGACGAAGCGATTCTTACGAAAGCTCTCGAACAGGCAAGACAAGGCAGACTTTTCATTCTCGGCAAAATGGCGGAAGTTATCAAAGCTCCGAGAGCCGAGCTTAGTAAATACGCTCCAAAGATAATTTCATTTAATATCGATCCTGACAAAATTAAAGACGTTATCGGAAGCGGCGGAAAGACAATCAATAAGATAATCGATGAAACGGGTGTTAAAATCGATATAAGCGACGAAGGAAAAATCTTTATCGCGTCCAGCGATTCCGCTTCTATCGAACAAGCCAAGAGCATTATTGAAAATATCGTCCGTGATTTTGAAGTCGGTGATGAATTTGAAGGCAAAGTCGTCAAAATTATGGAAAACGAAAAAGGTCAATTCGGCGCTTCGGTAAATCTTGCTCCTGGAAAAGACGGTATGATTCATATCTCCAAGCTTTCCAAAGAAAGAGTCGAAAAGGTAACCGACGTTGTAAACGTTGGAGACGTTGTTGCGGTTAAGATTATCAAGATCGACGACAAGAACAGAGTAGACCTTAAACTCCAAAAAGTTTTGGTAAAAAACAATTAATCTGAATGCGTTTATACGTTTTACAAACTGTTATAAAAAACGGAAAGAGCTTATAGTAAAATAAGCAAGAAGTGAAAAAGGTTTGTAACGACTTTACACAGTTACGTGATTAATTAAGCCATAGCAATACGCTATGGCTTTTTTATATCGAATTTTATAAGTTGGTGCAAAAAATGTTCACAAAATATGTAAAAAATGTTTGTAAATTTTTGTTACATCTATTGACGAAGGGTAATTATGGTGATATAATTACAGTAATATAAATCAAAGGAGAATAATATGATAACGGAATTTGGTAAAATTCTTAGAATTATCCGCATAAATTGTGGCGACAGTGCAAAAGATATGTCGGAGAAATTGGGTATATCCGCATCATATCTTTCTGCAATCGAAAACGGAAAACGTAACGTGCCGGATAATTTATGCGACGCATTAAGAGCCAATTATAAGTTGTCTGCCGAAGACGAAGAGAAAATGTCGAAAGCTCTTGCTATGTCACTTGAAAATATGAAACTTGATTTGGCTTCGCTTGACGAAAGCAGAAAGAGCGTTATCTATGCGGTAGCAAAAGAAGGCCTTGACGATGAAACGATCGAACGCATTTGTCAGGTTATTAAGCTTAATGAAAATAAGGAGTAATTATGGCTAAGAAAATTATTTTAGAACCTATTATCGATGAAAATCTAATTGTTCAGTTTTCAGAATCGGTTGAATTAACGAAAGACGTTTATCTTACCGTGCCGAGACAATATAAAGCCTATATTTATATCGATGAAAAACTTGAACTCATAGCAAAAAACACTGCAAAAAACAAGGTGTTTGAGTTGTTGGCAAAAGAAAAGTCGTATTTGAAAAAACAAGTTCGCGTGGCTTTTGTAAATACTCTTTTTCCGAGAATATTGTGGGGCGTCGGCGACGTACAGGTGAAAAACGATAAACTTAAACAGTCATACAGAGTCGGTGTAAACGGCGAATGCGTTTTTGAAGTCGTAAACGACAGAGCGTTTATAAACAGCTTTAAGTTTGGAACTTCAATAAGCATCGACGACATTAAGAAAAGAATTTTATCATCGCTTCAAATGACAGCGGCGGACGCATTGAGCAGCATATTTGCCGACACGGACGTTTCGGTGTTTGAGATGACTTCAAAAACCGAAGAAATGCGTGACGAAATAGTAAACAAAGTCAATGCGGAAAATTTGATAAAAGATTTAGGCATTACGGTTAATTCTCTGACTGCGAAAATTTTTATTCCGGAAGAGGATTTAATAAAAATTAAAAATGCTATCGGATAAAGGAAGGGGGACAATTTAAATGAAATACAGACCGTCAGTAAAAGCAAACAATTCGTTGAGAGACCAGGTGGCAAAAAAATTGCAAGGGTTGGTTTTTGACGTTGATAAAAAGAGATACAATGCCGACCTTAATGCGGATACGATAAAAGCGGTACGCGACAAGCTTGTCCGTCTTCTTAAAAACTTTGAAGAAGTAGTCGGAACGGGCGAAGAGAATATCGAAAGCTTTTATAACATTGCGTTGGAACAAATCGAAGACGTAAAAGTTCAGTTTAAATCTAATTTAAGCGGTCGTCTCGAAACCAGCGTCGAAGATTTAGATTATACCATTGACAAGTGGTCGGCAGTTTTAGGCGGCGAGGTAGATTCGGAAATCGCTTGCGAGGATATTAAAAAGAAAAACGATTCCAGAGCGAGACGAAATCTCGAAGCCAAACTTACCGAGTTAAAGGAAATTCAAGCTGAATACCGTAAAAACGAAAAACGTCTCGAAGAGGATATGCAACATCTTGAACGTGACATAAAGGAATTGGACGACCAGATTTGCGAAGAAGAGAACGAAAGAAAAATCGGAAATCTTGTAAGCAGGGTTAAAGCGGTTAAAGTAAAACTTGCGGCGACAAACAATACTTATCGTAATTACAGTTTTTGCAGCGATTTGCTTGATATGATAGCAAATCTTGTAGGAGAAAAAATCATAGCTTCCGATTTTTCAGCGTCGGAATTGTCAAGAGCCAGAGCTTATCTTAAAATCGA
>CAMGKS010000023.1 GCA_946056785.1 uncultured Clostridia bacterium | reverse complement strand
ATAAAAGTAGATTAAAAAGTTTTTATAGATAATCTCATAACAAAAAGTTTAAAAAAAGTCGCAAAAAGCGACTTTTTTTAAACAAATTTAATTTGCGTGATATTTCGGATATAAAGATAAGGCTTTCGTGACGTCGTGGATATAGAAAGTAGGTTAGCCTGATGTTGTAAATATAAACAAATATTGTTTGCGTAGATAATGCTTGCTAAATAGCGTGACGCTTTAGTAAAAGCCAGGTTTAGAGAGTAGGTTTGTCTAACAATATGGATATGAAAATTGATTTGCGTAATAGCACGCCAGATGAAGATAAAACTTGCTTGTTAACGAAATTGCCGTCGGAAAATTTGAATGCAATTTTATATTAGCAAATAAAAAGCGTTGCTGAATGTTTTAAACAAACTTGCAAATAATCGTTATTCTTGCGGCATTTCGTCATTGAATACCGATAAAATGATTTGCGGATTGCTCTTTCTTAATTCTTCAATAAATTTATCGGTCTCTTGCTTTTTAATCATGATTTTAACCGAACTTTGCCCATTTGTATTCGAATTTGAAAAAATAAGAAATATTTCATTCTTCTTTGCGTCTCGTCTGATATCCGTGATTGTATCTATTGAAATTTTTTCCGTAAGGAAGCCTAAGCAAAATTTTAAAATTTTGTCCTCGATTTTATAATAACTGTTGAAATATATCAATGCGATGAAAACTAAAATCAAAATACTACAAGCAATCGAAGTGCCGGCAACTGCCGGAATAGCTGTGCTGAGGATACCCACTCCGGCCAAATAAAGCGAGTTGATTATGACGGCGGCGAGGGCAAGAATTGCTATGATAATCAACAAAGCTAATTTCAACTTTCCAAAATCAAATTTAAATTTCATTGTTTTCTCCAAATTATTTTTGTCTGATATGACGTCGCAAAATTTTGTTTTTGCTTTACGACTAAGCCTTGTGTCACAAATTTTGCAACGCAGGCATGAGACGAAACGTCAGAATAAGAAGCTTAAAAAAATGCGACTTATTAAAGCGACTTATTAAATTTCATCGATACAAATTATCGATATAAAAATTATATCATATTATTTTGCATAGTGCATTAAAAAATTAATTTCCGTTGATAAAAAATTAACTTTTTTTGTTTGTTAAACGCTTTTTATGTATTTTTCTTTAATAGCTTTTTAACCGATATTTTAATTGACTATTTTTTTTATTAGTTATAGAATTAATTGTATTTATAAAATTAATTTTGTTAGTTTGGATAATTGAATTTTATTTATAAAGTGATTATAATTATCGTTAGCTAACGTATCTGATTTTTATTTAATATGAACAATTTTAAATTAAGATGTTCAAATTTTCAAATTTAACATTTAAAGGGGTTATGCTATGTTAAAACTTAAAGCCGACAAAGTTTATTATTTAAACGGAAAACTTGTGGATTTCGATGACGTTAGAAATATTGCCGCCGGCGATTTGTATAAGCGTACTATGGCGTATTCGATTATGAATGCCCATAACAGCGGCGACGACGAGAATTTCAAGATAAAATTCGACGCTCTTGCGTCACACGATATTACATACGTTGGAATAATACAAACGGCAAAGGCGTCAGGCCTTAAAGAGTTTCCTATACCGTACGTTTTGACAAATTGTCACAACAGCCTTTGTGCGGTGGGCGGCACTATAAACGAAGACGACCATTTATTCGGTCTTTCTGCGGCTAAAAAGTACGGCGGCATTTTTGTTCCTGCGAATTTTGCGGTAATTCACAGTTATATGCGTGAAATGTTCGCCGCACCGGGAAAAATGATTTTGGGAAGCGATTCTCATACCCGTTACGGAGCTTTAGGAACGATGGCAGTCGGAGAGGGCGGTCCTGAACTTGTTAAACAATTGCTTAAACGCACTTACGACATAAAAAGACCGAAAGTCATAGCAATTTATCTTACGGGAAAACCACGTAAAGGCGTTGGCCCTCAGGACGTAGCGTTGACTATTATTCGTGACGTGTTCTCAAACGGATTCGTAAAGAACAAAGTTATGGAATTTATCGGAGACGGCATTGACAACCTTTCAGTTGAATATCGCAATTCAATCGACGTAATGACTACTGAAACTACTTGTTTGTCATCGATATGGAAAACTGACGCAAAAGTTAAAACGTATCTTGAAAAACACGGCCGTGGCGAAGAATATAAGGAAATCAGTCCTGAAAACGGTGCGGAATACGACGGAGCGGTTTACGTCGAACTAGATAAAATCGAACCTATGATTGCACTTCCTTTCCATCCTTCGAATGCTTATCCTATTCGTGAACTTGTTGAAAATCCTTATGAAATTCTTAAAAAGGCAGAAGAGGAAGGACAAAAGCAAATCGGGGATAAAGTTGAATTTAAACTTACCGATAAGATAGTAGACGGAAAGATTAAAGTTTCGCAGGGCGTAGTCGCAGGTTGTGCAGGCGGTACGTATGACAATTTGCAAGCTGTTGCGGAAATATTGAAAACCGGCATAGTAGGAAACGGAGCTTTCGGACTTTCAATATATCCGGGTTCGCAACCTGTAATGCTCGAGCTTGTAAAAAACGGCTCGGTTGCCAAAATGGTTGAAAGCGGTGCGGTCGTTAAACCTGCTTTTTGCGGACCGTGTTTCGGAGCGGGAGACGTTCCGTGCAATAACGGTTTGTCAATAAGACATACGACGAGAAATTTCATGTCTCGTGAAGGTAGCAAACCGGGCGAAAAGCAAATTGCAGCCGTTGCTTTGATGGACGCCCGTTCTATAGCCGCAACGGCAATAAACGGCGGCGTGCTTACGTCGGCACTCGGCATAGATTATGACGAAACCGTTCCGGAATATAATTTCGACAAGAAAGTTTATGAGAGCAGAGTGTATAACGGTTACAAACATGCCGACCCTGACGCCGAATTGATTTACGGTCCTAATATTGCCGACTGGCCGCATATTGAGCCGTTAAAACAAAATTTGGCGATGAAAGTCGTTGCAGTTATCGATGATCCGGTAACTACAACCGATGAACTTATTCCGTCGGGCGAAACGTCTTCATATAGAAGCAATCCGCTCAGACTTGCAGAGTTTGCATTGTCAAGAAAGGTTCCCGAATACGTTCAAAGAGCAAAAAGCGTTTATAAAGAAAATAAAGACATATTGTCCGGAAAGGAAGTCGAAAGCGTTGAGGCCGCATTAGCACTTTGCGGAATCGAAACAAGCGACCTTTCATACGGTAGCGTTATATTTGCCAATAAACCCGGTGACGGCTCGGCAAGAGAACAGGCGGCAAGTTGTCAGAGAGTTCTTGGCGGCGTTGCAAATCTTGCGAAAGAATACGCTACAAAAAGATATCGTTCAAATCTTATAAATTGGGGCATGATTCCTTTCCTTACCGAAGAGGAATATCGGCTTAACGATATAATCGTTGTGAAAAACATATCCGATAAGATCAAAAACGGAGACACCGAATTTGACGCTATGCTCGTTCGTGGCGACAGAGTTACGGATTTCAAGTTAAAAATGGATTCTCTTACAGATGACGAAAAAGACATAATTTTGAAAGGTTGTCTTATTAATTACTACGCATAAGATTAAAATACGTTCAATCAAAAAAGGGGAGAAAAATGTTTTACGACGAAAAAATTGAAACAATGTCAAGAGCAGAGCTAAACGAGTTGCAGCTCGAAAGATTGAAAAAAGCGGTGAAGTATGCTTATGAAAACTCTGCGTTTTATACAAAAATGTTCGATAATGCAAAAATCAAACCTGAGGATATTAAGTCGCTTGACGATTTAAGAAAAATTCCTTTTACGGTCAAGTCAGATTTAAGAGACAACTATCCGTTCGGTTTGAACGCCGTTCCTATGGACGGTATTGCACGTATACACGCATCAAGCGGAACAAGCGGTAAACCTACCGTCGTTACGTATACGAAAAACGACCTTGAAATGTGGTCTGAGTGTATGGCAAGAATCGTAACTATGGCGGGCGTAACAAGCAAGGACGTAGTTCAGATTTCGTTCGGATACGGATTGTTTACCGGAGCTTTGGGACTTCATCAGGGAATGGAAAAAGTCGGTGCAGCAGTAATTCCTGCTTCAAGCGGAAATACCGAACGTCAGGTAATGTTGCTTAAAGATTTAGGAGCTACCGTTTTAGTCGCAACTCCTTCCTACGCGCTTTACATCGGTGAGATGATTGAAAAGTTGGGACTTGACATAAAAGACTTTAAACTCAGGTTAGGGCTTTTCGGTTCCGAAGCGTCAAGCGTTGAAATGCATAAAGAGATAGAAAAGAAATTGAATATTGTTTCCACCGACAATTACGGTTTATCTGAAATTATAGGTCCGGGTGTTGCAGGCGAATGTTCATATAAAGACGGCTTGCACGTAAACGAAGATTATTTTCTTATCGAAATTCTTGATCCGAAAACTTTTGAGCCTGTTCCGGACGGCGAATACGGAGAACTTGTAATTACCGCATTGTGCAAAGAAGCTATGCCTATTTTGCGTTATCGTACAAAAGATATTACACGCATAATTCCGGGTATTTGCAAATGTGGCAGGACGTTCAGAAGACTTGATAAATTCCAGGGTAGAACGGACGATATGCTTGTAATACGTGGCGTAAACGTTTTCCCGTCGCAAATCGAAGGCGTTCTTATGGAAATTCCTGAGGTCGGCGGACAATACGAAATTGTCGTAACACGAGAAAACTATATGGACAAACTTGAAGTTTCCGTCGAAGTAGCCGATTCGGAATTGCTTGACAATTACGGAAAACTTGAAGCGTTGCGTTCAAAAATCAAACACAATTTAAAAACCGTTTTGCAAATCGAGGCAGTTGTTAAGCTCGTAGAACCGCTCAGCTTAAAAAGATATGAAGGAAAAGCAAAGCGTGTTACAGATTTAAGAAAATTTTAGGAGTTACTTATGAAATTAATGTTAGGCAACGAGGCAATAGCGAGAGGAGCGTATGAAGCCGGCGTTAAGGTGGTTTCTGCATATCCGGGAACGCCTTCTACCGAAGTTACTGAAAATATTGCACGTTATGACGAAGTGTATGCAGAATGGGCACCGAATGAAAAGGTTGCTTTTGAAGTCGCTATAGGCGCAAGTTACGCCGGCGTCAGAAGTATGGTTTGCATGAAACACGTAGGCGTCAACGTAGCGGCAGACCCTATGTTTACTGCCGCATACACAGGTGTAAACGGCGGACTTGTTATTCTTGCCGCCGACGACCCGGGTATGCACTCATCGCAAAACGAGCAGGACACCAGATTTTATGCGAGAAGCGCACATATTCCTATGCTCGAACCAAGTGATAGCATGGAAGCAAAAGAGTTTACGAAACTTGCTTTCGAATTGTCCGAAAAATACGACACTCCGGTTTTCGTCAGAACTACTACAAGACTTGCCCATTCTCAAAGTTACGTTGAAGAATGCGACCGCACAGAAATTGCAGTAAAACCGTATCAAAAGGATATAACAAAATATACTATGATGCCTTCGTCGGCTATCGGCAGACACGTAAAAGTCGAAGAACGTGAAAACCAATTGAAAGTCGACGTCGAAACGATGTCAATTAACAGAGAGGAATTAAACGATTTAAGTTTGGGAATCGTCTGTTCGGGCGTTGTATATCAATACGTAAAGGACGCTTTGCCTGACGCTTCGATATTTAAAATCGGAAGCGTTTATCCTATTCCGATCGAGTCAATAAGAGCCTTTTCTAAAAAAGTAAAAAGACTTGTCGTCGTTGAAGAACTTGAACCGTTTTTTGAAAATCAATTGAAAGCAAACGGAATTCAATGCGAAGGAAAAAATTTGTTTTCAAAACTTGGCGAACTTTCGGTTTATGAAATTAAATCGAAATTGATTGGCGAAAAAACAGAAAGCTTAAAGGCAGATTTGCCGTTAAGACCTCCGGTTATGTGCGCAGGTTGTCCGCACCGTGGAGTTTTTTACGTGCTAAAAAAATTAGGGTTAACCGTTTCTGCCGATATCGGTTGCTATACTCTCGGTGCTGTTGCTCCGTTATCTGCCGTAGACACTGTTGTTTGTATGGGAGCGTCAATCGGCATTGCACACGGATTTAAAAAGGCTTTGGGAGAAGAAGCGGCAAAGAAAGTAGTTTCCGTTATCGGAGATTCAACGTTTATTCACAGCGGAATTACGGGACTTATAAACGCCGTCTATAACGGTTCGAATTTAACGTTGATAATTCTCGACAATTCTACAACGGGCATGACGGGACACCAAAATCACCCTGCAACGGGATTGACTTTAAAAGGCACGCCGTCGCCTATTCTCGATCTTGTCGAACTATGCAAAGTTGTCGGTTCAAAGAGCGTGACCGTCGTTGACGCTTACGATATGCCGGCTGTTGAAAAAGCAGTCAAAAGTGCAATAGACGAAGAAGGCGTATCCGTTGTAATTGCAAAAAGACCTTGTGCACTTTTAAGTAAGAAATATCCTCCTGCGTTGAGTATAGACGGTTGTAAAAAATGCGGTGCTTGTTTAAAAATAGGCTGTCCGGCAATAGAAAAGCAAAAAGACGGCAGTGCAAGAATTAATTCTTCGTTGTGCGTCGGTTGCGGACTTTGCGTCGGACTTTGCAAGTTTAACGCAATAAAAGGAGGCGAAAAATGAAAACAGATATTTTGATTGTCGGCGTTGGCGGACAGGGAACGCTGTTAGCTTCCAGAATTTTAGGTAAATTTGCCTTTTTAAAAGGTCTTGACGTAAAACTCAGTGAAGTGCACGGCATGTCGCAGCGCGGAGGCAGCGTTGTAACGCACGTTAAGATGGCGGATAAGGTTAATTCGCCTATCGTAGCAAGAGGAGAAGCTGACGTAATACTTTCGTTTGAAAAACTCGAAGCTGCTCGTTACTTAGATTTTTTGAAAGAGGGCGGAATTGTGGTTACAAACGTTCAGGAGATTCTGCCTATGCCTGTTATCACCGGGGCAAAAGAATATCCGTCCGATTGCCTTGAAAATATTAAAAAAGCAGGCATAAAGGTCGTCGAGAAAGACGCGTTGAGTCTTGCGGAAAAAGCCGGCTCGTCTAAGGCTGTTAACGTCGTAATGCTTGGAGCTCTTACAAAATATTTAGGACTTGACAAAGCAGCGATGCTCGAAGCTTTGAAAGCCACTGTTCCCGCAAAATTTCTTGAAATGAATTTAAAAGCATTTGAATACGGTTATACGGAGTAGAAAAAAATGTTTAATGAAAAAATTGAAAAAATGAGCCGTTCCGAAATGGAAAATCTTCAATCGGACAGACTTGTTGACGTAGTAAAAAGAGTATACGACAACGTAAAATATTATAGAAACAAGATGGACGCAATAAAGCTTAAACCGTCTGATATTAAATCTATAAAAGATATTTCAAAATTGCCGTATACGACGAAACAAGATTTAAGAGATAATTATCCTTTCGGGACTTTCGCCGTTCCTAAAAAAGATATTATAAGAGTCCATGCGTCAAGCGGTACGACGGGAAAACTTACAGTTGTCGGCTATACTAAACGAGATATCGACGATTGGGCAGAATGTACGGCAAGAGCACTTTCTATGGCAGGTTGCACCAACGAAGACGTCGTGCACATTTCATACGGTTACGGACTCTTTACCGGCGGTTTGGGCATACATTACGGAGCGGAAAAGCTTGGGGCTATGACGGTTCCTGTTTCGACGGGAAACACAATGCGACAGATAACTTTGCTTAAAGATTTTGAAGCCTCTACGATATGTTGCACGCCTTCTTATGCTATGTTTATAGCCGAAGAACTTCAAAAATTAAATATTCCTGTAAGCGAGCTTAACCTTAAAAGAGGAATCTTCGGGGCAGAACCTTGGTCGATTGAAATGAAAAATAAAATCGAGAAACTTCTTAATATCGAGGCGTTCGATATATACGGTTTGTCGGAAATTTCAGGTCCGGGCGTTTCGATGAGTTGCGGCGACGAATTCGGTTTGCACGTTATGGAAGATTTCTTCTATCCGGAAATTATCGACGTGGACACCTTAGAGCCGCTGGAAGATTTACAAAGCGGAGAACTTGTATTTACGACTTTAAACAAGCAGGGCATTCCGCTTTTACGTTATCGCACAAGAGATATTTCGGCTCTCGATCATTCGGAATGTAAGCATTGCAAAAGAACGTTGGTAAGAATGAAAAGAGTATGCGGAAGAAGCGACGACATGCTTATCATTCGAGGCGTAAACGTATTCCCATCGCAAATCGAAACCGTGCTTATGAATATACCGGAAGTAATCGGTTCACATTATAAGATTTTTGTAGACAGAGCCGGATTTTTAGATACTATGGAAATTCAAGTCGAAATTTCCGAAAATAACGTTACCGATGAAGTCAAATCGATTGAAAATATCAGGCACAGAGTTGAACATGATATGCAATCTATGCTTGGCATTGCTGCAAAAATTACATTGGTTTCCCCAAATTCTTTGCCGCTTAGCGAAGGAAAAACGGCGAGAATTGTGGATAGAAGAAAGATATAGGAGGAAATTTATATGTTGGTAAATCAAATAGCAGTTTTTTTGGAAAACCGTGCAGGCAGATTGCTGTCTTTAAGCAAAGCCTTAAGTGATGCAAAAATCGATTTGGTATCTTTAAATATTGCCGATACAAGCGATTTTGGCATTGTCAGAATGATTACGTCTGACAATGAGAAAGCCATGCAAGCATTGAAAGAAGCCGGTTTTGTCGTAAAAGAAAACGAACTTATAGGCATTGAGGTCGACGACGTTCCGGGCGGCTTAACAAAAGTTTTGGAAGGACTTGCAAGCTCTGATATAGATATTGAATATCTGTATTCTTATGCAAAAAGCAATTCGGCAAAGGCAACGATTTTGGTAAAAGCGGCAGACCTTGAAAAGGCAAACAAAACTTTAAAAGAGCTTAAATTTATTTAATCGCAACCTATCAAGAAAAAAAGCTAAATATTTTTGCTAAATTCAGACTTAGCTTAAAACTAAGGCGTCCATACGGGCGTCTTTTTTATTTTGTTTAACAAAACAGCGTATTACCGCATATTTTGGCATAGGTGATAAAGTGGAACTTAAAGCTGTTTGCAACGTAAAAGCGATTAGGCAAAATTTAAAAAGTCTTTCTGTTAAAGGGAAAAAACTTTTGTTTATGGTAAAAGCGAATGCATACGGACACGGAGCGGTAAACGTTGCTCTCGGTACGCAGGATTTGGTGGACTTTTTCGGCGTGGCAACCGTGGAAGAAGGAATTGAGCTTAGAAAAGCAGACATAAATACGCCCATATTGGTATCCGCTTTTTTATGCAACGAAGCGTGTGACGTCGTTAAATTCGATTTGACGCCTGCCGTGTTTTCTTTTGAACAAATTTTATCTCTTGAAAAAGCGTGTGAGAATATCTGTAAAGACGTTGACGTGTTTATAAAATTCGATACGGGAATGAATAGATTAGGGATAAAAAGCAACAACGAATTGTCGGAGTTTTTGGAACATATCAAAAGTTGTAAACGCGTTAAACCCGTTGGAGCATTCAGTCATTTTAGAAAACCTAACAAAGCTCAACTTTCAGATTTTTACGCTAAAAAAAACATTTATAACGAATATTTTTCAAACGGGATATTTCATATTCAGGCGACCTCTACGGCAAAATTACCTATTGACGGCGATATGATAAGGATAGGCATAGGCGGATATGGGTATTGTGCGGATCGGGTAACGCCGGCTATGAAAGTTTATTCAAAAGTTATTGCCGTAAAACGAGTGGAAAAAGGCGAGTACGTAAGTTACGGCGATTTTAAAATACGTCGAAGTCAAAATATCGCCGTAATTTTCGGCGGATATGCCGACGGAATAAGACGAAAAGGTTGGAAAGTTTTTTGTCGCGGCAAAAGATATGAGGTTTTATCCGTTGCATGCATGGATATGATTATTATCGGCACTGGGAGCGACGAATTAAAGATCGGTGAAGAAGTGTGCATTCTGGGCGAAGGCAACGACGCTGAATGTCAAGCCGATTTTCAGAATACTATATGTTATGAAATTTTAACAGGACTTGACAAGAAACGTGTAAACAAGGTATATTTGTATTGATAAATATTCAAAGTAGCTAAAGGTTTATTTTTATGAGCAGTAAAGACGAATTAAGAAAAATCGTAAAAGATAAACTTAATTTTTTGACCGATGAGGAAAAGGAAAATAAGTCAAAAGAAATTTTTAACGAGGTTTTGTCGCACGATAAATATAAATCGGCAAAAACCGTGTTTTGCTTTTTATCCGATTTCAACGAACCATATACCATAGATTTTATAAAAAAAGCCATAAGGCAAGGGAAAACGGTATACGTGCCGAAAATCGACGGCGAAAACATGACGGCAGTTGAAATAGATTTCGATACAGAGTTTTGGTATAACAAATTCGGCATTCTTGAGCCGAAAACAGGCAAGGAAGGCAATAGTTTTGATTTTACCGTAGTGCCTATGATAGCGTTCGACAGCGAACTTAACAGACTTGGCAGGGGTAAAGGATACTATGATAGATTTTTGTCAAAACATAAAACGTATAAATGCGGTGTGGCGTTCGACTGCCAGATGGTCGAAAAAATCGAATCGGAGAGTACCGACGTTAAACTTGACGTCGTTATATGCAAATGAGAGTTATTGCAGGAAAATACCGTGGGAAGTGTTTAGTCGCCCCCAAAAATGACAGCGTTCGACCAACTACGGACAGAATAAAGGAAACTGTTTTCAACATTTTGCAACCTTACACTCTTTCAAGCAAGGTGCTTGACCTTTTTGCGGGAAGCGGAGCATTGGGGCTTGAAGCATTAAGCAGGGGGGCAGAATTTGCAGATTTCGTTGACGTAAGCGAAGGCTCGCTGTTTTTTGTAAGACAAAATCTTAAAGGCGTAGATGAAAAAACGTATAAAGTTACAAAATCTGATTACAGAGCGTTTTTGAATTCATGCGACAAAAAATATGATTTAATTTTTATCGACCCGCCGTACAAGGGCGATATGGGGCATAATGCCGTGAATACCGTTATCGAGTTGGACTTGTTGAACGAATGCGGTATGATTGTGTTCGAACATGCGACCGAAGACGAATTTAAAATCTGTGATAAAAGATACAATCAACGCACAAAAAAAATGGGGAATACAACCGCCGAGTTTATTGAAAAGCTATGAACGAATTTTATAATTGCAACGGGTTTATTACCGGGACTTTTGACCCACCGACCGTAGGACATCTTGAAATTATTGAAAGAGCGTCGGAAATGTTTGAAAAGGTATTTGTCGTGGCGTTGATAAATCCCGACAAGACTGTAAAGTTTACCACGCAGGACAGACTTAGAATGTTGAAAGCAATGACTTCAAAATTTAAAAACGTGGAATGTGATTCTTATGACGGATATGCTGTTGATTACGTTGCAAAACGGGGAGGCGGCATGCTTGTGCGTGGTATAAGAAACGAGTCCGATGAAGCGTATGAAAACGAAATGGCGGCATATAATTCGGCTCACGGAGTCGAAACGGTGTTTTTGCACGCAAACGCCGATTATAAAAACGTTTCTTCGACAGAAGCAAAAATAAAGTTGAAAAACGGAAACTATGAATTGCTGCCCGATGAAGTCGCTAATATTGTTAAGCAAATATTAAGCGAATAGAAAATGCACAATAGTTTTCAAATTTTGAGTTTATTTTATGAACGCATAAAATTTGTGCCGCTAAATATGTTATAAACCGTCAGCGGTCGATATTAACCGTGATTGACAGATAATAGCGTTAGGGCTGATAAAACGACAATTCAAAAAATTAATTGAATTTTACGCGTATTAAATTGTAAAAACTTAGTGCAAATTTATTGACAAATTCCTCAAATTTTTATATACTAATGAAGCTGTGAGCGGTCATGGCGGAATTGGCAGACGCGCAAGACTAAGGATCTTGTGGTAACTCCATGCAGGTTCAAGTCCTGTTGACCGCACCAAGTG
>CAMGKS010000022.1 GCA_946056785.1 uncultured Clostridia bacterium | reverse complement strand
CTATAATTTTTTACGTCCAAAATACAAACAGGATTATGATGATTTTTTCAAAGATCTAAATTCATGTATAGATGAATATGAATACTTTATAAAAACTGATATAACAAATTTTTTTTCAAATATAAATGTTGATTTATTAATATCTCGCATAGATAAAGTATGCAATAGTGAAACACAAAATTTTTCACAAACACAACTTCAATTAATAAAAGAGTTTTTATTATTGTGTGGAAATGGTAGATTTCCTCTAATTGAAAATAGTATAGCCTCATCATTTTTAGCAACAATTATTTATTTAGATGAAGTCGACCTTAAACTGTCTACATATTTAGATAAATATGAATCAATAATATCTTCATATAGAATTGTTCGATATGTGGATGATATGTATATATTGATTTCTACAAATAAGCCAATTGGATATTTAAATGAAGCTTACAATGAAATAAGAAATGAATATTCTTCTATTTTAAAAGAATATGGACTTGCCCTAAACACAAAAAAATGTTGTATTAAAAGCTCAAAAGAAATTAATATAGAACTTAAAAAATCTTTATACGATGAATATTTCAACGGTAAGAAAAGTAATATAGAAGATCTTTTTAAAGACTCTTTATTAAAATTTTTGCAAGACCTATCCATTGAACTACTTTTCGATAGCATAAGTGTTGAAAAATATAATGAATTAATTGAAAAACACTTCTCATCTATAGACATCGAATTTACTGCAAATGAGGTTTTTAATTATTTTGTTTACGAGAATGAGGAAGAATTAACAAACTCTAAAGTTATTAAAGAAATTCATGAGTTAGTAAATCAAAGTATTTCGTTTATCAGTTTAGATCCTAAAAGATTAACAACTATGATAATGAAAACAAAAGATGATAATGCAATTAAAGCTTTTCTTAATCAATTATTCAAACGATATAGAGCAAAAAAATGGAACTCTTATGATGCAACGATAGCAATAACGTATCTAATTCAAAGCAAATTTCAGCATATAGACATATTAAATATACTTAAAGAAAACCATCCTGCATTATATAGATACTATTTTCTATACTGTAAAACAAGTTTTATGAAATGTTTTAATTTATCACGTGTAAAGAAAATGCGAAATATAATCAAAAACGATTCAATTGCTCATTATTTACTACTAATGTATATTTGTGAATCAAAAAAAGAAAATACTATGAGTTCGTTTGCTTATTTTAAGAATTTTTTTGATAGAGTAACGGCTGATATTGATTTTGCTTATAGCAATAATCATAAACTGAAAAAGCCAAATTATAAAGGCTTTTATACGGAAGCAATATTAAAAAGTTTTTACAAAAATATAAGTGGAAGTTCAGATGTTATTAAAAAGGCTCACGATTTAAGAAATGCAAACCCTATATCTCATTCGTCTGCTGGACTTTTAAACAATAATAATTCTTCTTCAGAAATAAAACAATGCGTAAAAGATTTAACTAAATTAATGTACACCTATATTGCAAATTTAAAGTGATTATTAAATAAGTAGTTTTACGTTATGATTTCTCCGCTAAGAGAGATTGTATTCTAAATTACGGATGCAATCTTTTTTTTGCCATAAATGTGTTGCAGGGAATGTACTACCTACAAAAGCAGTTGAACAAAGGCGTTTACCTCACCGGGCGTTTAACTCACGGAAAAAACACTTAAGCGTAATCAAGGAACTTGAAGAAAAAGACACAAAAAAATGCCTTATTGATTTTTTCAATAAAGGACTTTTTTATGATCATCTTTATTTAGATATAAATTTAATTATTTTAGCTCACTGTGAAATAAAATGCAATGACTTCATGTTGCAATTTGTATTCAAAACCAATCATAAAAACAAACGAACCCTGAAGCGTAAACTCAGAGTTCGTTTTTGTTTGGTGCGGATGAAGGGACTCGAACCCCCACGGTCTCCCACTAGAACCTAAATCTAGCGTGTCTGCCAGTTTCACCACATCCGCATAATTTGAAGTTGAATATTAAATTTTACGTAACGCAACAGAGCAATTTTGCTATGTTTAGAAAACGTTTAAATTCGCAGTTTTCGTTTGATGAAACGATGAGGTAGCCGCAAAAAAGTCAGTGCGTTTTTTGTATTTTTGTTATTCGACGTATTTATATTTGGTTGTTAAATATTGATTTACGATAATTCGTTTTTTATCTTAGCATTTTATCTTAGCAGAACAGGTAAGATATAAACGTATCGATTTTGAGCGAACGATGAGGTAGCCGCAAAAAAGTCAGTGCGTTTTTTGTATTTTTGTTATTCGACGTATTTATATTTGGTTGTTAAATATTGATTTACGATAATTTGTTTTTTATCTTAGCATTTTATCTTAGCAGAACAGGTAAGATATAAACTTATCGTGAAGGCTTTTTGTTTGCACGGTTTTTCTTAGTAGAGTAGTTATAAACAAGCCCTTTTCAAAAACGTAGGACGGCATTAATGCCGCCCTACAACTTTGGTGACTCATTGGAGACTCGAACTCCAGACACCCGCATTAAAAGTGCGATGCTCTACCGACTGAGCTAATGAGTCAATTTGACATTAACTATTAAGATTTCACCAGATAGCTAATGTTTGATTTATGATTGCTAAGCAATCTTTGGCAGGGGTAGCTGGATTCGAACCAACGACATATGCCAGAATCAAAATCTGGTGCCTTGAGCCACTTGGCAATACCCCTATGGGTTTAAATTGGGGCGAGTAGTGGGATTCGAACCCACGACCTTCAGGGCCACAACCTGACGCGCTGACCAACTGTGCTATACCCACCAAACCTGGCGAGCCTGAAGGGATTTGAACCCCCGACACACGGCTTAGAAGGCCGTTGCTCTATCCAACTGAGCTACAGGCTCATCTTATGGAGCGGGTGATGGGAATCGGACCCACGCGACCAGCTTGGAAGGCTGGGATTCTACCATTGAACTACACCCGCATATTCAGATTAACGCTTAAAGATAGTATCATAAACAAAAAAATAAGTCAACGATTTTTAAGCGATTTTAACGAATTTTGCAATAATATTTTTTTTGTCGATAACGATATAACAATATGAGCGGCCGTCTATGAATGAATGTGACAGGCTTCCCGGATTTATCAGCGTAATATTGTCGTATACCGTTTCGTCGGCAATATGCGTATGGCCGTATAGAACCAAATCGGCTTTTACTTCTTTTGCACGGTATATCAAATTTAAAAGGTCGGATTTTACCGAATAACGGTGTCCGTGCGTAACCAGAATTTTTACTTCTTCGATTTGCAATTCGATTTCGTCCGGGGAAGAGAAACCGTCGCAGTTACCGCAAACTGCATAGAAATCAGGCTTATCGAGATATTCGTTTAAGGCGGCAAGTCCGTCGCCGCAGAATATCGCAACGTCGGCTTCGTTTAAAATTTGTTTAAACGATTCGCTTAGCGGTGTGTTGTGCGAATCGGAAAAGACTACGATTTTTTTCATAATTGTTCAAGCAGCGCTTTTATGGCTTTTGCGCGATGGCTGACTTTGTTTTTCACGTCGCTGTCGGCTTCGGCAAAAGTTACGCCGAGTTCGTCGCTCAAAAACAGCGGATCATATCCGAAACCCTTGTCGCCTCGAGGGGACTCCAAAAGTTTTCCGTAGGCTCTTCCTTCGGCTGTAACGGTTTTGCCGTCAGGATAATAAAGCACAAGCGACGCTATGAAATAAGCGTTACGGTTTTTTATGCCCGCCATATCTTTTACGATTTTTAAATTGTTTTGTTTCCAATCGCATTCTTCGCCGGCATATCTTGCCGAATAAATTCCCGGAGCACCGTTTAAGGCTTCCACGCACAAACCGCTGTCGTCGCCCAAAGCAGGGATATTTGCAATTTTGGCTATTGTTTTTGCCTTTATTAATGCGTTTTCCTGAAAAGTTTTTCCCGTTTCTTCGATTTCTATATTAATATTTTTTTCGGCGAGTCCGTAAATGTTGTCGAACTTGTCTTTTAAAATTTCTCTGAATTCTTTCAGTTTTCCGTTGTTGTTGGTTGCGATTATTAAATCCATAAATATCCTTTTTAATTCTTTTTGTCGTACAATTTTGTCGTTATTGACAAACTATCCGACAGACTGAATTTTGATAGCAATTTATAATCACAGTTTAACCGTTTATTGACTAACTTTCAAGCGTTTGGCAAATTTTTTTCTTTTTGGA
Source organism: uncultured Clostridia bacterium (assembly GCA_946056785.1). Taxonomy (GTDB): domain Bacteria; phylum Bacillota; class Clostridia; order Christensenellales; family CAG-917; genus CAG-917. The sequence goes on along the minus strand of CAMGKS010000022.1, from coordinate 7,961 downwards.
AATTCACATAGAGAAATTATTGCGTTTGTAAACGGATATAATATAATCACGCTAACAACGTTGAATAAGGTGTGCATCATACTTAACGCTATTTGCGGAGTTTTGAATACCGTGCCAAGAGCCGTTCCGAAAGACGTACCGAAAATTTTCAATACGTTTGATATGATCATAAAAATTATAACTCCTAAAACGTTGAAAATCATATTAAACCGACTGCTTATTTTTGCCGTTTCGTTTGTTCCGAAACCGGCAATAAGAGCCACCGTACAGCTGCCGATATTGCTGCCGAACGTTAGCATTATGGCCTGATCGACGGTTAAAATTCCTAACGGAAGCATTGCGATTATAATTCCCGTAAGTCCGCTTGAGCTTTGCATAATTGCCGTAAGCAGAATGCCTATAAAAATTAAGAGATAATCGTTCTTTATCGAGGCGAGAAAATCGATGATCGTTTTGTTTTTGGATAAAAACGTCATCGATTCGCCGATAAGATGAAGTCCTATGAAAATCATACCGAAACCCGCAGTAAGAAATCCTATTTTTTTGCCCGCTTCTTTTTTTGCGAACACGGTAACGATTGCCCCGATAAGGCTTAAACTTCCTAAGATCAGTTCAAAATGTATGCTTCCGCCCTTAAGAGTACTTAAAGCCAAAAGTTGAGCGGTGATTGTCGTTCCGACGTTTGCTCCCATTACTATTGCGGCAGATTGAACGAGAGATAAAATTCCCGTATCTACAAGACAAACGCTTATTGCGGTGACCGCTCCCGAACTCTGACAAATTGCCGAAACAGCCGTTCCGATTATAAGGCAACTGAATTTGCCGCATTTTGGATTTTTAAATAGTTTATTCAGCTTATTGCCAAGCAAAAAATTGCTGTCTGTGCTGAACAATTTTAATCCGACCATAAATATGCCTAAACCGCATAAGAACAAAAAGGCTGCATTTATCATAAATACAACTTATGTTTGAATTTTGGCAATTATTCTAAGATAGTTAACAGCCGAACGCGGCAGACAATTTAGCGGCGGCAAAAAACAAATAGATTATAACATTGAAAGAATTTTGCGAAAAATTCAGTTAAAATCACGGATATTAATTTTCTTGTTTTTATTTTAGGAAAAACGAAGGGCGACGTCGTATTTTTAAACGGATAGAAATACATAGGAAGCATTATGGCAAAAGGTTTCGATAATAATTGGCTGGACGAACTAAAGTATAAAAACGATATAGTTGAAGTTATTTCCCGTTACATACCATTACAAAAGAAGGGAAGTAAATATTTCGGTTGCTGTCCGTTTCATCACGAAAAGACGGCTTCTTTTTGCGTGAATTCAGGCGAGCAGTTTTATCATTGTTTCGGTTGCGGCGTTTCAGGCGACGTAATTAAATTTATTCAGGAAATCGAGAGCGTAGATTTTATGGACGCTTGTAAAATTCTTGCCGAAAGAGTAGGAATGATTCTGCCGGATTTTCAAGGCGACGCCAATTATCAAAAAGACAAAAACGAAAAAGAACGACTTACGTCGCTTATGAGAGAAGCGGCGATATATTATTATTCCGTTTTAAACCATCAAGTCAGAGGCAAACAGGCAAGAGAATATTTGTCGAGTCGAGGCATAAGCGATGAGTTTATTAAATTTTACGGATTAGGCTTATCTGATAGCGACCGTGGCGTAATTTTGTATTTAAAGCAAAAAGGTTATACCGAAAAGGAAATGTACGACTGCGGACTAATCGAAGGAGAGAGAAATGGGCTTGACGCTTTCAGAAACAGAATTATTGTTCCTATATTCAATTCTTTGGGAAAGGTCGTAGCGTTTGGTGGGAGAATTTATAAGGGCGAAGAATCGCGAGCCAAATATAAAAACAGCACGAATACGAAAATATTCGATAAAAGCAGGACTGTTTACGGGGCGAATTTCGTAAAGAATTTTAAGCAGAAAAACGCCTTAAACGACGTTATACTTGTCGAAGGATATATGGACGTTATAGCTTTAGGGACGCACGGCATTTTAAACGCAGTCGCAGGAATGGGAACAGCGCTGACGGAAGGACAGGCGAGAGAAATTTTAAGGCTCAGCAAAAACGTTTACGTTTGTTACGACGGAGACGCCGCCGGCAGAAAAGCTTCGCTAAGGAACGTCGACGTGCTGTTAAAGCAGGGAGCGGAAGTGAACGTAGTCACTCTTCCCGACGGCTATGACCCTGACGATATGATGCGTAAAGAGGGAGAGAAAGCGTTTGAAAAGCTTTTAACCGAATCTATGTTTGCAATCGATTATAAACTTAGCGTAATTGAAAACGAAATCGATTTACGCTCGCATAACGGCAAAGCTAAGTATATGCAAAGTGCAGTTGAAGTGTTAAATCAGATACAGGACTTATCTCAAAGAGCGGTGTACGTTGACGTAGTTTCAAAGAAAACGGGAATATCGTCAAATGAAATCGAAAGGCAAATCAAAGAAGTTCCCGAAGAAAAGCCGAAAATAACCGTTATCAGTTCCGCATTGAAAAACGATAACGTTCAGATGAAAGCCGCAAGATTCGTTTTAAACGCAATCGTCATGAATAAAGATTATGCAAATCTTAAAGACTTATCAAGAGATTGGCTTCCCGACGCTACGCATATAGAAATTTACGATTATCTGAAAATCAAAAGCGAGTTGGGCGAAAAAGTGACTGCCGGGTCGCTTTACGGCAATATTGACGAAACTAACGAATTAAACGAAGTAATAAACAATTATGAAGAAATCAACGGACTCGGTCTCGAAGAAAAATATTACGGAGATTGTCTTATAAAACTTGCAAACGCATATTTGTCAGAGCAGATTGCAGAACTCACGAAAGAGTTCGAAGACGAAACGGAAAAACATAAAAAAACGGAATTGCTTGCAAGATTATCGGAATTGCAAAAGAAATTAAGATCGCAGAATTTAGCGGATAAATATTAGGAGAAGACGCAAATGGAAAGAGAGCAATTGTTGCAAATGGAAATTGAAAAAATCGTTGCATTAGGTAAGGCAAACGGTTCGATTACCGAAGACGAGGTTATGTCAAAACTCGAACACTTAAAAGCTACTCCGGAAGACATGGAAGTGGTTTTTAACGCTTTAAACGAGCAGGGCGTCGTCGTAAAAGAAATGCCAAAGAATGAAGAAATCGACAAGATCATGGAAGGCAGTTCGGACGACAGCGTAAAAATGTATCTCAAAGACATAGGAAAAGTTCCGCTTCTTACTCCCGAAAAGGAAGTCGAACTTGCAAAGCGTATGGAGCAGGGCGATGAGGAAGCAAAGGCGATTTTGTCGGAAGCAAATTTAAGACTTGTCGTGTCTATCGCAAAACGTTACGTAGGAAGAGGAATGCAATTTCTCGACCTTATTCAGGAAGGAAATCTCGGACTCATGAAAGCGGTTGAGAAGTTCGATTATACCAAAGGTTTCAAGTTCTCCACCTACGCAACGTGGTGGATAAGACAGGCAATTACAAGAGCTATTGCCGACCAGGCAAGAACCATTCGTATCCCCGTTCATATGGTTGAAACCATAAACAAACAGGTGAGAGCTACTCGTCAGCTTTTGCAAAAGCTTGGCAGAGAGCCGCTTCCGGAAGAAATAGCGGAGTATCTCGGTACCAGCGTTGAAAGGGTAAGAGAAATTCAGAAAATTGCACAAGATCCCGTTTCGCTTGAAACACCTATCGGTGAAGAAGAAGACAGCCATTTGGGCGATTTTATCGAAGACAATACAGCGCAGTCGCCTGCCGACGTTGCGGAAAGCAATATGCTTAAAGAACAACTTATTCAGGTTTTGAATACGCTTACTCCTCGTGAAGAAAAAGTTTTGCGTTTGCGTTACGGACTTGACGACAGTCACCCGAGAACGCTTGAAGAAGTCGGTAAAGAGTTTAACGTTACCCGTGAGAGAATAAGGCAGATCGAAGCGAAGGCTCTCAGAAAACTGCGTCACCCGAACAGACTTAAAAGGCTTAAAGATTTTGAATGATAAAACTTAGCGGCAGATTGAATGAGCTTTTAAAGCACATTGACGGCGAAAGCGTTGCCGACGTCGGTTGTGATCACGGAAAGATTGCGGTGTATTGTGCTTTAAAAGGAAAACGAACGGTAGCAACCGATATAAGCGAACAAAGCTTACGTAAAGCCGAACAGCTCGCCAAAAAGCATTCCGCAGAATTGAAAACCGTATTATGCGACGGATTGACAGGGATTGAAAACGGCGAAGTCGAAAACGTGCTTATAGCGGGAATGGGCGGAATAGAAATTGTCAAGATTTTGTCGGACGGGTTTGCTCATAACAAAAAATATAAAAAATACGTTTTATCGCCTAACAGCGAAGCAAAAGCGGTCAGAGAGTTTTTGCAAACCGAAAAAATAGGTATAAGCCGTGATTACGTGATTGAGGATATGAACAAGTTTTATTCAATCATTGTGGCGGGAGATTGCGACTTTAAGCCGCTCAACGATTTCGAACTTGAATTCGGAATGGAATACAAAACTTGCGAAGCAAGTAAAAAACGTTTAAAAAAAGAATATATGCAACTTAAACCGATTGCCGATAAACTTGCAGGCGATTCGAAAAGGAGATTTATTCTTTTGGAGAATTTAAATGAAATTGTACGAACTGAATGATTTAATATATTCCGTTGCTCCCAAAGAGACGCAGGCAGATTATGACAATACGGGAATTATGATAGGAGATCCGAACGCCGAGATTACGGGCGTTTTGACTACGCTTGACGCAACCATGGCGGCGGTAAACAAATGCAAAGAAAAGGGCTTCAACGTTTTATTGACGCATCATCCCTTGTTTTTTTCGGACGTCAAAAGCATTATGCCCACCGACAGGATAGGGGCGGTTGCGACAGAAGCGATAAAAAACGGAATTGCAGTCGTGTCGCATCATACTAATTTGGACGTATCACCGGTGGGGCTGAATACGTATTTTGCAAAGAAGCTGGGCGGCAAGAACGTCCAACCGATTGCCGAAGGCGCCGTTTTTGAGATAGGAACGTCGCTTGGCGAGTTGGCAAACAATATTGCCGAAAAATTTTTTACAAGCGTCAGAGTTTGCGGAAAACTTGATAAAACGATTGAAAAAGCGTTTGTAATTACGGGGGCGGGCGGCAGAGATAAGGACGCTTTGCATTTTGCGATGGAAAACGTCGACGTATTTATTACGGGCGAAATAAAACACAATTTTGCCTACGATTGCAAAGAGTTGTCGCTTATAGAAATATCTCATTATGCAAGCGAACGTATTTGCGGCGAAGTGTTTAAAAATATTTTGTCGGATACGGGGCTGACGGTCGAGCATTTCGACGAACCGCCGTACGTTGAAGTGAATTTCAAAAATTGAAAAAGTCGTTTTACAGTGCGTTTATAATGAGTTTGTCGCAAAAGAATGCCTACGCTTTATAAACAGACGACTTATTTAAAGCGTTTGAGACGTGTTTACGGTAAATAATGAAAAAATAAGCCTGAACGTTTTACGGATAAAATTAAGGTTCGGCTTTTAAAAATTAAAATAACTCTTGGAGGATAAAAATGAACTTTGATAAAATTTTAGAATATCAGGAAGTCGATAAAAAACTCACGCTCATCGAGCAGGACTTTTTTAAAAACGAAATTTGCGTGTCTTTTGTCGGAATGCAAAGCAAACTCAAACAGGCTGCCGCAAAACTTGAAAAAGTAACTACGGAAGCCGCGGAAGTTACGAAAAGCGAAAAAGCTTACGTCGAGCGTATTAAAAATATCGAAAGCGAACTTCTCGAACTTGAAAAAGTTATAGACGGAATAGAAGATTTAAACGAGGCAGAGCATTACGTAAAAATGATAACCAATCTTGCAAAAGAACTTGAAAATCTCGAAAAAGAACTTTCTAAGGATAAGACGAAAGCAAACGATATCAAGAAAGAATGGGGCGAAACGATGAAAGCGGGGCAGGAATTTACTAAAAAAATTAAAGCGGTAAAACCTCAGTACGACGAGCTTTTCAATAAAACCAAAGCAGACAGAGAAGTCGTGGAAAAGGAACTCAAAAAAATAGAAAAAGATATTCCTGCCGATTTGTTAAACCATTATAAAGCGCTTAAAAAAGCAAAAAAATTGCCTGCGTTTGTCGAATACGTTGCAGGCAGCAAAATGTGTACGGGTTGCCGTATGGAACTTAGTCAGGACGTGGCGTCAAAGTTGAAAAATCCGGGCGATATGGCAGAATGTTCCGACTGCGGAAGAATTTTGTTTATTAAAGATTAGTTCGAAATCGAACTTATTTCAGCATTGGACTTAATTCGGCATAAATTTGAAATCGGTTTAACCGAAAATTCTATTGAATTCTTCGTTAAGCATACTTAATGCCGATATATGATAGGCGCTTGTCGCCTTAACCTTAATTTGATTAATTATTTCGGGGTGATTTATGAAATACTGTTATAAAAATAAAAAGATAAGCAGTTTAAACGCTTTGTTGCAGAAAGGTGCAGGTTTTTCTATCGATGAAAACGGTTGCGAAAAAATAGTCAGTTTAAACGGAAAATGGGACTTTAAATTTTACGATTCGGTTTTAGATTATTCCGAACAAACCAAATACGACAGTGAAATCAACGTGCCGTCAAACTGGCAGATAGAAGGTTTCGGTGTTCCGATTTATACCAACGTGCATTATCCTTATGCTATCGGAACAAATCCGTTAACGTTGCCGAAAATCAACGATAAAATCAATCCTTGCGGCGTTTATCATAGAAAATTTAATATCGACAATCTTGACGAAAACGTCGTTTTGAATTTTGCCGCAAACAGCTGTGCTGAAGTTTACGTAAACGGAAAATTTGTAGGATACAGCGACGACACGTTTGATTATCAAAGATACGACATAACAGATTTCTTAACAATAGGCGAGAATGATCTTAAGATAATCGTAGTTCAATATAGCGTAGGAAGCTATCTCGAAGATCAGGATATGTGGCGTTTATCCGGTATATACCGTGACGTCTTACTTGAATTTAATCCGAAAACGCAAATAGAAGATATTTACGTCAGAAGTGAAATAGATAACGCATTTAAAGGTGCTATTTTTAAATTCGATTGCGAAATATCGGCGAACAGGACGATATTCGAGGGAGGAAAAATTAAATATACTTTGTCCGATGCGGAAGGCAAAACTGTTGCGGAAAACGTTGCTGACGTAATGCGACTGTCTGACGGTGATATCACTTTTAAAACGATGATGAGCAATATCGAACAGGTAAATTTGTGGTCGTCTGAAAATCCGTATTTATACACTTTAACGGTACGTTTGGTCGACAAGGACGACCGCACGGTCGATAAGAGAGTGCTCGATTTCGGATTCAGAAAAATTGAAATAGTCAAAAAGACGGCAGATCACGATCCGCATATTTTGCTTAACGGAAAACCGCTTCTTATTCGTGGCGTAAACCGTCATGAGTTTCACCCGTTTTACGGTCATGCAGTGCCGTATGAGCTTACGGAAAAGGACTTAAAACTTTGTCTTGAAAATAATATCGACAGCGTCAGAACCTGCCATTATCCGAATTCGAGAGGCTTTTATAAACTTTGCGATAAGATGGGTATTATGGTTATGTGTGAAAACAACCTTGAAACGCACGGACTAGCCCGTTTTGTGCCGAGAAACAGTAAATTCTGGACTCGTAAATGTTGCGGCAGAATGCAAAAGATGATTTATGCAAACCGAAACCATTCTTCCATACTTTTCTGGTCGCTCGGAAACGAGTCGGGCAACGGTGGAGCGTTTGCCAAAATCAAAAAGGCGGGACAGGGGGTAGACAATACAAGACCGTTCCATTATGAGTGCGACGCTCATATTAAGGTTTCCGATATTATGTCGGAAATGTATACCACCGAAGGGCGAATGGCGGAAATAGGACAAAACAAACTTCATAACCATTCAAGGGCGTTATGG
>CAMGKS010000021.1 GCA_946056785.1 uncultured Clostridia bacterium | reverse complement strand
TATATCATATTAATATCAAAAATCAACACCTTAAAATTATTTTTTAAGGCTCGCTGCAAACGGTAACGGCTTTTCTTTTCGGAAAAGAGTAGATTACGCATTTTTTAACTTTGCCTATCAAGGCATTTTCTATAGCTTTTTTATACAAATCGAGTTGTTTAAAATACGTATCTTTCAATGCCTCGTCGCTCCTTGCGGAGTTTTTGTAATCGACGAGAATGATTCCGTCGTCGTCATAAATAATAAGGTCGATAATTCCTTGAACCAAAACGTTATCTTCTCCAGCGGGCAAAAGCATGGTAAACGGTTTTTCTCTTTCGACCTTTTTCCCTGCAGTCGATTTTATCAAATCGCTGTCGAGACAAGCGGCGATTTCAGAAACGTCAACGTATTCGGCTTCCCGTTCAGTCAATAAGCCGTTTTTAACCATAGCGTCAATATCGTCTTTTACGTTTTCGGAATCGAAATCGATATTCTGCATAACTTTATGATACGCAATACCCTTTTCTATATTCTCTTCTTTAAACGGAGTCAAAGCGCCGTCCGTATTCTCCTCAGCCAACGAAGATACCGATTGCTTAGCCCCGGTAGTCGTCGCCGATAAATACGGATATTCATACACTGATTCATCGAGTTTTCTTTGCAATTTCACGTCCGGCGGGGCAAACGACGGCATATTTATTTGCACTTTGGTCTGAACCGTTTCCGCATTATGTATTTCAACGTTCCGGCAATGTTTCAAAACAATGCCCATAAAGGAATTTTCGTCACGTTTAACGTTACGACCGGATATAAACATATACTCTTTCGCACGTGTTGTGGCAACGTAAAAAAGTCTTATGCGTTCGGCAAATTCTTTATGATTTAAAACGTTTATAGTTCCTTCGATGCTTAAAGACGGCAACTTTCTTTTGTTTTCGGAGTCGAAACCTTTAATTCCGATAAATCCGTCCTGGTCGATCAGCAAATCATATCTCTTATCCACTTTCTTGAACGCTTCGGAACAGTTGGCAACGAATACAAAATCGAATTCCAACCCTTTTGACGCATGCATAGTCATAACCGAAACCTTTGTATCTCTCTTATGAGCGGCAGACTTTTCTTTTGCGTCGGCGTTATAATATTCTAAAAATCTTGCTATATCGATATTTGCTTCCTTCCCCGAAAGCCCCTGTATAAATTTTTCTATATTCGGCAAAACGTCTCCTTTCGCTCTTACGTAGGATGCATAACCGGTTTCAAAAATCACCTTATGCAAAAAATCCGAAACCGTTCCCATAGACGCTTCGATACGATATCTTTCAATCTTATCCAACGTCGCTCTCGCTTTTAAAGCAAACTCGCCACTGCCTTTTGCCTTTTCCTTAAGGCAGGCGTACAAATCGCCGCTGCCTAAAAGATACAACTCGTCTTTTGTGTAACCGCCGAAATAAGACAGCAAAAAGCCTGCAAACGGTATGGCGTTAAGCGGATTGTCTATCGCTTTAAGCAACAAAACCAATTCCCATTCAGGCTTGAAATCAGATTCGATAAAGTCGCTGCCGCCGATAGGTATCCCTTCTGAAACAAGAACTTCGCAAATCGTTTGAGACCTTTCCGTACGGCTGTCAAAAAGCACTGCAAACTGTCCGTAATTTTTAGCTTTTCCCGACCGCATAAACTCTTTGATTTTTTCCGCTATGAACTTACCTTCCATAAATGCTGCCGAAATTTGTTCGTCAGGTTCAATATGCTTCGATACGTCGTATAAACCCGAAAAACTTTGAACCGCCATATCGGCATTTTTAAATGCGTGTATTTCCACACGCTGTTCGTCATCGATTTCATCGGATAAAACGAATTTAGAAGTTTCGGCATAATCGAAATCGGAATTTTCTTTTGTCATAATTACGGAAAACAAATCGTTGACAAACGACAAAATTTTGTTTTTGCTTCTGAAATTAGAATTCAATTCGATAGCGTTTCCCTCTCCGCCTTTATATCGCATAAGTTTATCGATAAAAATATTCGGGTCGGCAAGGCGGAAACCGTATATCGATTGTTTGACGTCACCCACCATAAAGCAAGCGTCGACAGGCGCAAGATTGCGTATGAGGCTCTCCTGCAAGCGATTTATATCCTGATATTCATCGACGTAAACAAGGTCGATGCCGGCACGGATAGAATCTCCCCGAGGTGATTCAAGCAATTTTAAAGTATAATGCTCTAAATCGTTAAAGGTGATTTTCATTGCCTTTTTCTTTATCTTGAAAAGTTCGGCGTCGAATTTTAAAGTTGCGTCCACAAGTTTTTCGACAATACTTCTATTCTGCTTAAAGGAAAATTCCAATGTGGACAAATCTGAAAAGGTTTTTTCATATCTCTTTAAAGCCGCTTTTATAGAGTCACGCAACTCTTTTGCCGCTTTTGAAATGGTAGCGTCGCAACTTTTAGGCGATATAGGAAATTTTTCAAGCCCGAAAAAGGCAGAGAACGCAAGCGACGTATCGCTTACGCAATCGGCGTTTTTTATCGCTTTCAACGCCTCGCTAATAAGCACGAAATAGTTGTATAATTTGTCGTTTTTATCACGTTGAAGCAAAAACTTTAAACCGTCTATTTCCTTTTCTTTTGAACAAATAATACGAGTAACGTCTTTTTTTATTTCATCGAAATATTTATTTCTTTCAAAATCCTCGAAGTCGGACGAAAGCGATTTCAAAAACTCATTACCTTCAGGCATAATTTCTTTTATTTCATAAAGTTTCAAAACGGCGTTAAACAAACCGTCGTCACTTCTTTTCGCTCCGAACATATCCACCATTTCATCAAAAAGAACGTCGTTTTCGTTATAGAAAATCTCAACGACTTTTCTGAACGCTCTTTTGTAAAACGCTATTATCTCGTCTTCGCCTGCGATATCGAAAGACGGCTCTATATCGAAATAATCAAAGTTTTCTCTGATTTGCGAAAGACAAAACGCATGAAGTGTCGATATTTTACAAAACGGCAGATTGTCATAAGCTAATTGATACTTTTCCGCTCCGTCCGTTGCGATTTTTTCAAGCAATTTTTTCCCGATACGCTGTCTCAATTCCTCTGCCGCCTGATTATTGTAAACGATGACAAGCATCTTATCGAGCGGGAAGCCCAATTCGATGTAAGAGGATATTCTCTCGACCAAAACGGCGGTTTTACCGCTACCTGCCGAGGCGGACACAAGAACGTTGCCTTTTGTATAAATTGCTTTTTTCTGATTGTCGGTCCAATCTACAGTATTTTTCATAAATCACCAAACATAAAACTTTGAAAGTATTATTTTCGTTTATATCAGTTTGCCCTGCACTTACTATATCTTAAATTTCAAACGTACAACTCTATGAACGGATAGCCCATAAATATTGCATAATAGTTTACCCTTTAAACTGCCCTTTTGCCGCTGCCAAATTTAACGCAAGCAATTTCAGGTCAGCCGTTTTTGGAGTTGTCGTTTTGCCTGTTCAAATTTAATTTTCAGATTCCGTTTCCATTATTTTGCCACGTTTCCCGACGATTTTTCATCTATAAGAGACGATTTTTCATCTATAAGAGAAGATTTTTCATCTATAAGACTCGACGTAAAAGTTTGTTCGTCGACGGCTGAATTATCATCGTAATCTGCGGCTGAATTATCATCGTAAAACGAGTCAATTTTAACCTGCGGCAAATGCCTTTCTTCCCCGTTTCTATCCTTGCAAATTTCAAAATAGTCGCAACGGGAACAAGCGTCCGAACAAGGAGTCGCTTTTATAAAACCTTCCGAAATAAGTTCGACTCCCTTTACCGCTATTTTTTTTGCGTATTCCATAACGACTTTAAAATCGTTTGCCGAAAACAAATCGTCCTTATTTCTCAATTCGCCTTTTGAATTTACCGTAACTTCGACAATCGATTCTTTTTTTCCGTACGAGCTGTCTATGGCTTCGATAATGTCTTTATCGAAAAGTACTTGCCCTTTCAGTTTATAGCGGTTTTCATCCGTCGTATATGCATTGAACAACGGTAGATAAAAAGCACCGGCAGGGCTGTATCCTTTTTGCGAACATATAGCGTTAAGATATATATACAGCTGAATTTTGTTTCCGAAATATATATCCTTAAATCCTATATCCGCGCTTCTGAAAGATTTATAATCGATAATCAAAACGTATCCGCCCCAATGGTCCACTCTGTCTATCTTTCCTATCAGTTTGACGTCGCCGTATTCGGTATGAAGTATAAACGGTTTAAAAACTCCGTCGTCGGAAAACGAGGCTTCGACAAAAACCGGTTTAAACTTGCTTCTGGCATTTATGGCGTCCAAATCTTTGACTATTCGCTTACACTCCCTTTTCAACCTTTCTATCATCGTGACGCCGTCTATACTGCCTAACATAGCTTTAAATCTATCCTCTGACAAAATTCTCGCAAATTGCTTTTCGATAAATTCGTCGACGTTGAAAGAAGTATTTTCAATGCCGAAATACTTTTCAAGGACTTCATGAATGATAGTTCCCGTTTCGGTCGTCAGAATTTCCATCTCTTCACGCCTTTTCAATCCGAGCATATATGCAAAATAATATTGACACGGACATTTATAAAATTTTTCCAGCTTTGACACGCTTGTGCTTTTAGGCTTAATAGGTTCAGGCAAATTCAAACGGTCGACTTTAGAATTCATCAAAGCAATGTTATTTCTGTAAGAATCGTCAAGTTTTGAATATGCGATATCTCTTATTTTCCTTTCAAAATCGCTTTTACCATTGTTAAGTCTGCCCATAAGTTCATAAGAACAGTTGTCCGCACTCATATATCTTAAAGCAATTTCTTCGATATTTTCCTTTTCGTAAATATCGTTTTCCAAAGCGTCGAAATCGATTTCCGAAATGGCAAAATATGTTTTTAGCTCACTTAAAACGCCTGCCTGATTCGTAATGCTTCTGTCTATCGACGTCTGCGGACAAGACAAATAAAGTTTTTCCGTCGGAGATAAAAGCAAGTCGACGACGTTCAACATTCTTTTTCGGTTAACAGCTTTTGCAGATTGATTGAGGTTTATTCCTTTTGAAGAAAGCCAATCTTCCATCTGCGGCGTTACCATCATACCGCCTTCGGAAAAGGCAGGCAACGCTCCCTCCGTCGCGCCTAAAACAAACGTAAATTTCGTTTCATAAACTTTACTTTCGTTTACGTCGCCGATAAATACAGAGTCGATATAAAGCGGAATAAGCGAAAATTTCATCTGACTGATTGAAGACGAAAAAGTCTGAGCAAATTCGTCGACGGTCATTTCTTCCTCGCCGAGAACAAAAGATAATTCTTTTAAAACTTCATCGATTTTTTTCTTGGAGAGTTCCAAAGTATCGCCGTTTTCTTTACCCGACGATTTAATATAAAAGTAACTTTCGCTTTCCGAAACGACGTTTATTTCTTTAAGAACGATTTCGACGAAATCGGAACATTTTGCCCTGAGCGGTATCTCCCCGACTTTTGCCGCCATTTTTCTACGCACTAATTCCGCATTTTCATAGTCGCCGTATGAAAAAGGCTTTTTGACGTATTCTACGGAATATTTAAGACAATAGTTTTCAAATTCAAAAGCTTCCGAACCGAACAACGGATTTTTTACAAAATTGTTTACGCTTGAAAACAGATAATCGTCCGACTTAATACGCAACAAACTCAGAACGTATTTAGCAAGCACCGTATCCCCTATAATTTTTTGCTTATCCGCAAAATACGGTATACCGAATCTTTTGAACGTGCTGCACAAAATATCCGCATAGCTGTTCAAATATGGGACGCATACCGCAATATCTTTAAATCTGTTTCCGCCTTTAACAATTTTTAAAATTTCGATTGCCAACCATTTTGCCTCGTCAAAAGGATTATGAGTCTTAACAATAGATATATTATCGGTAAAAACAGGTTTATCGGTTCGGCTGTAAGAAAACAGTCTGTCGGATATAATTTCTTTTTCTATTCTAAGTTTAACGCTGTGCCATTCTTTTTCAACTTTTACGCCGTCTATATTTTCAAGTTCTTTCTGCAACGCATAAGGATATATACGACTGTTTCTATTACCCATTCCGTTCACCACGCCGACAGTCAGCGACGAAGCATTTTTAGCGAGCATTTCGACGACTTTCATCTCAGGACTTTTAAACGACGAAAATCCGCATATATAAAACCTTTGAAAAAGGGTTTGATTTTTTAATACTTCCGCAAGTTCGGTTAGTCGTGTAGTAGAATCGACGACTCCGCCGCATAACGATTTTTCATATTCGTCAAGCAACAACGCTAAGTCGATAAATTTATCTTTTAATCCGCCGTTTAAATCGCAAGCAGCCTTTCTAAGCGATTCGTCCGTTACGCCGCTGTTACGAAATTCGGTAAGAGAAGCGTAAAGTTCTCTGGCAAAACTGACTTTTTCCGCTACACGGACAAAATATTTAAGCTCGCTTATATTCTTCTTTATGACTCTTTGCAAAAGCATAACCGCCCCTTCGGGCGTAAGGCATTTATCGTAACTGCCGCCTAAAATTTTATATGCCAAACGATTGAAAGTCACGACTTCGACGTTAAAACACGATTGCTTTTTCAATTTTAAAAGAAGTTCTTTTTCCATAGACATGGAAAAACGGTCAGGCACAATCAACACGTGTTCGGCGCCTTCAAAATTTTTAGCAAGCTCGGCGATAACGCCTTCCATTGCTCCTTTTGTGGTATTAGACAAAATCAATTTCATAACGACAATATTTTAACAAATTAATATCAGCTTTGCAATGCCAATGTGTTTCTTTTTTTACCCTCTTTTCGTTTTATCGTCGGGCATTTAACGATTTTAACTTAAAGGCTTTTAAATACTTTCTTTTAGTCCGCAGACGGTGGCGACGTTTGACGCACGAAGTCAGCTTTAATATTGACGATTCTCCAAAACGTATAAATTTCATTTAATTATCGCCAAGCAATAAATAGGCGTAAATTACCCCATATACAAAAAAGCCGATCAAAAAAGTTTGCCAGATTGTTATTTTATGCTATAATGCTGTCGAGGTATATATGAAAAAAACTGTTTTATGTTTATTTTTGGTTTTAACCGTATGCGTAGCATGCATTGCATTAAGTGCATGTAACAATGCCACTCCGCAAGGACAACTCGGAAATTATTTTTCAAAATATGAAAAATACGTCTATGACGTATACGACAGTAAAACCTCTTCAAATGGAATTTACGAACTTGAAATCAAGGCATTCACCGAAGAAAAGAACACGGTTGAGCTTTCTTCCGGTTTCACTCTTGAAAATCAGACGGCAGGTCATCTCATCACTTCAAAATTGACCATAAACGATTATACTTACGTTACGGCGTGCTATTATGCAAACGTCAGCGGCAATACGTATTATCTTCCTAAAGGCAGTTATAAACTTGTCGAAAAAGGCGGAAACAAGCAGTACGACCTGAAAACCACCTATTCAAGCGATTCGAAAAAAGGATATGCAGATTACGTTTTATCGGAAACGGGAAAAGACCAACAAAAAGGCTCTTTAGAACTTAAAACGCCATATTACGATAATCTCGAATTTTACACAATGCTTCGCGGTGCCTCAACTATGGATAGCGGTTTTTCAATGAGCTATAACGTTGCAATCGTCGCTCCGAACGAAATAAACACGGCGACGATCAGTGCAAGCTGCTCATCGACAGAAAAGGTAAACGGACTTCCTACAAACGTGTTTGCCGATGGGCAGGCGGAATCGTATAAAGTTACAATCAGCAGAAGCACAAAAGTTGCGGGAATTTCCTACACCGTATATTATGCAAAATCATCAGTCAAAAAAATCGACGACGTTGACGTAAGACCGCTTGTAAGAATAATTACCAAAATTGTCGAAGGCGACGTGACGTATACTTTAAAAAGCGTATCCGCTTCAAACGTTTGATTGACTTTTAAATCAGTCTTGCCTTAAAACGACAAAGATTAAAAACGGTTTAATAAATTTAAACCTCATACGTAAAGATTGCATAAATTTTAAGCGTGTAAAATAAAAGCATTGAAAATTAAAGCGTATTTGTGTAACTTAAAAACATTGTAAATTAATAGCGTATTATTTTTCAATAATACGCTTTTTTCATCTCAAAATGACCGCCTTACGCCGTCAATAAAATTAAAACAATCAATAGAAAATATGAGACAAATCATGTATAAAACAAATTGAACAATCCTAACGTTAAAAACTTGTTTTGACGGCAAAATTTGTTTTCACAAAACATTCGTTTCTTTTTTAAGCGTTACAAACAAAACCGCAAACTAAAACTTATACGTTAAAACAACCCGACGAAATAAAATACCGATTAAAAATCGGTTTCGTTTCAGATTGTTTTAATGATAAAACTTTTTAACAAAACAGTCTTTTTGTCGATACAATCTCTATTCTATAAATATTCGTATGATAAACAAAATCGCAAGATAAAACTTTGCCCGTATAAAACAAAAAACCGATTAAAAATCGGTTTCGTTTTATGCCTTAAAGCTCATTGCAAAATTCCATTTAAGCAGTTACGCAAAACCGCAGTTTATCGTAACTTTGCCGACAGAACTAAGCACTAAATTTCCGTTCTTGATTTTAAAGCCTGAGTCAAAGTGGTTTCATCTGCATATTCGATTACCGACCCTTCCGGAAGCCCTCTTGCAAGTCTGGTTACTTTTATATTCAACGGTTTGATAAGAGAAGCGATATACATAGCGGTAGCCTCGCCTTCGACGTCGGGATTTGTAGCAAGAATAACTTCTTCAACGCCGTTAAGTCGTGCAAGCAATTCTTTAATCTTTATATCGTCCGGACCTTTATGCTCCATAGGAGAAATCACGCCGTGCAAAACGTGATAAACGCCTTTAAACGATTTAACCTTTTCGAACGCTAAAATGTCTTTCGGTTCTTTTACAACGCATATCGTTTTTTTATCCCGAGTCAGACAAATATCACACACTTCGTTTTCGGTAAAGTTGCCGCACACTTTACAAAAATGCACGTTTTGCTTCACGTCTTTTAATGCTTCGATCAATCTTTCGACGTCCTCATCGGAATAGTTCAAAATCGAATAAGCATACCTTGCCGCGGTCTTTTCGCCTACCGACGGCAATTTTGTAAATTCGGCTATTAACTTTGATAAAGGTTTAATATAAGTCATTAAAACAAACCACCGGTTGCATTTGCCATAGGTCCGAGCAATTCCTGCGATAAATCGTCGGCCTTACTCATAGCGTCGTTAAAAGCGGCGTTTATCATATCTTCAAGCATTTCAACGTCGTCAGGGTCAACCGCCTCAGGTTTAATTTTTATGCCGACAAAAGTTTTATTGCCTTTAAGCGTAACTTCGACGATTCCGCCGCCTGCCGTTCCCGTAACTTCTTCTTCGGCAAGTTTTTCCTGTGCCTCTTTAAGTTGTCTTTGCATTGCCTGAGCCTGTTTCATAAGCTGAGCCATATTGCCGCCGCCAAATCCACCAAAATTTCCCATATTTAACTCCTTAAAATTTATTTCAATTCCAGTTTCGTTTTATACAAAACAAATATGATTTATTTTTTTATCGTAATATCGTTTCCGAACATCGATTTGAGATAATCTACGGTATTATCTTCATCTAACACGAGTTTCTTTTTAAATTCGCATTCCATATCCGTTACGTCCGAAATGACTTTTTTTAAAAATGCCTTATTTTCAGGTTTATTAACGATATTAAACGGTTGACCGTCTGCAAAATAAACGACAAGTTTTCCGTTTTCTATTTTCGGTTCCGCTTCCGCCACGGGGAACTTGAGAAAGCTGTCACGCCCCATAGTATCTATTTCGCTGACGACTGCCGACATAACGAAACCCCAAATCTGATTCGCTTTTTTATCTAAATCGGCATTCGCGTCTGTTAAAACGCTCTCTTTTGCCGTTACGGCATTTACCGCACTATCCTGCCCGCCGCTGCCCTGCGGAGTTTTTACCGATACGTTCTGAACTGCTTCAAACGTCCGTTGTTTAGAGACAGACGTAACGTTTGCCGCCTTTTGAGGCTCAATTAAAGTTTTTTTTTCCGTATCGAAAAGTGCAACGCTTACAATTGCGGCTTCGAGCAAAATTCGTTGCTGAGAAGAATACCGGAATTCGCCTTCAAGCGAAGTAAAAACTTTCATCGCATTCAAAATCTTTTCGGCTTCGAAATTTCTCTGAATCTTATCAAGGCTTTCAAATATATCCTGCGGCAAACCGAGAAATTTATTTGCTGTGTTACACTTTTTTATGAACATCATATTTCTGAAAGTTTCCGCAAGACTCAAAGCAAGAGTCTGCACGCTCTTTCCGAGATCGCATATTTTGGCAACTTTTTCATAAACCAAAGATAAATTTCCTTGCAAAATATCCGACGCGAGCGTAACGATGCTCTGTGGATCGCTTTCGCCCAACACTTCCAGAACTCCGGAATAGGTAACCTTTTCACCGCAATAAGACAAACACATATCGGCTATTGACAAGGTATCTCTTGCACTTCCTGCTCCCGATTGAGCAATCAGCATGAGTGCGTCCTCTTCATATGATGCCCCTACTGCGTCAAAGACGTACCTTAAATGACTGACAAGTTTTGTCGTGGGAATAAGCCTGAAATCGAAACGCAAACATCTCGATAAAATCGTTTGCGGAATGGCTTGAACTTCCGTCGTACATAAAATAAAAATTGCATGAGAAGGCGGTTCTTCAAGCGTCTTTAACAATGCGTTGTGAGCACTTTTTGACAGCATATGTACTTCATCGATAATATAAACTTTGTAGCCGCCGTCTTTTGTCGGTGCAAAATTTATCTTTTCGGTAAGTTCGCGAATCTGGTCGACGCTGTTATTCGAGGCGGCGTCAATCTCAAGAATGTCAAAGTTGGTAGACAACTTCATTTCCTGACAACTTTGACACTTACCGCAAGGAGAACCGTTTACGGGATTATCGCAATTTACGGCTTTAGCAAAAATTTTAGCAACGGAAGTTTTTCCCGTGCCTCGTGTACCCGTGAATAAATACGCATGCCCGACTGCTTTATTTTTAATCTGATTAACAAGAGTTTTGACAATATGTTCTTGTCCTATTACTTTGTCAAACGTATCAGGGCGAAATCTTCGATAAAGCGATGTATATGCCATGCCGTAATTATAATTCAAATCTCAATTAAAATCAAGGCAATTTTGCATTAAACAAATTAAATATTAAGTTCGCTTTAGATTGCATAAGTTTAATAAAACTTTTGACGACGCACTTTATAATGCCGCGCATTTCATATATTGACGATTAAGAATTACAAAACATAACTATCACCGCAATCTGCAAATAACGCAAACCGCTTACGGGGCATTCGCCTTTTCGCAGTTCTTCTATCATGGAAACCGCCGCTTCAAGTCGTGCGTTAAAATTCAAAGCGGCGTCACAGTCGGCTGCCTTTTCAAATTCAGACTGAATATTTATCATATTCCCTAGCAGCAACAGCAATTTGTTTTTGCTTTCGATGACTTCCATTTCTTCGCATACTCTTTTTACAATAATATCGCCAAGCGTTTCATAGCATTTTACTATTCCGTCCAATGCTTTTTCGCCTTGCGAGTGCCAGCTTTCCAAACCGCTGAACTTTTGCAAGGTCGCTTCGATTATTTCCGCTGATTCCTGTTGCTTACTTTGAACTTTTTCGGCGTCGGCGCGGTTTCGATAAATCGAAGCTATCAGGCGATACTTGCCGCCATAGTTTAAAACGTATCCCGCTCCGCCCTGTTTTTTATTCGTGACGCTTGCTTGTTTTGCAAGGGTTAAGTCATCGTAATCTCCCATTGACAATAAGTAAAAGGTATTATTGCTTTCGCCCAACACAATGCCTTTCATTATTCCGCCGTTCAAAATACCGCACGCTAAAACAGTTACCGCAAACGACAGAACGACAATAATTACGACGAACACGCCTCCCTTTTGCACACGCTGACGTTTCTTTCTTTTTGTGCGGTTGCCCAAGGTATTATTTTGCAAGTTTGCCCCGTTAAACTGCATTCCGTCACGCTTAAAATCTTTATCAACGCTTGGCGTTCTTTCGGTTAAATTCTTTTCACTGTCTTTTTCCGTTAACATATTATAAATTATTACGGCAAAAGAAAAAAAAGTACTATTTTGTCATAAATTGTGGCTTTGCCGTTACAATAAGGATATTTTTAAATATGCAAACTTGTTAAAACGGTAAATTATTCAAAAAACGTTACGCCGCATAAAACGATAGATATATATTCGGCAAACAAATTATGAAACTTTTGGATA
>CAMGKS010000020.1 GCA_946056785.1 uncultured Clostridia bacterium | reverse complement strand
CATCTGCGGATTCATATGCCTGTTCTGTAAAAACCTTTGAATAAAACTTTCCAAGACCATCGGTATGCATATTCTGATGAATATAAATATCGCCGCACTGCTGCCATAATTCATAACCCGGCACATGCAGATCCTGTTTTTTGGACAGAACATACTTTACATTACTGAAAGAAGCCTGAAAATCATCCTGCACCGCATTGGCAAAACTGAAATGTGTGCTGTTCATGATCTGCAGATTGGGCCAGAATTCCTGAAGAAACTGTGAAACTCCGGCATTGATCACAGAATTGTAGGTACTTACCCCATTATAGTTCTGTGCCATGGCATTCAGGCAGGAAATACTTGTGCCTGCTGTATAATCTTTTTCCACACGATAAAAAGAATCATCCTGTTCACTGATCAGAGACAGTGCATCTTCTATTGATTCATTATATAATTCATCAAAATATGAAGAAGGCTCCTTCTCCAGGATTGCTCTCTGACAATTGTAGGAATAGTAGGCATCTCCAGACATGGAAATCATAACCGCCGCCACAAGTCCCGCATAAGCCACCTGACGCATTTTTCTTCTTCGAAGATAAATACTGCCGGCCAAAGCCGCCACAATTGCAACAGAAAGAATTCCCAGGGCTAAAGGAAGACGATTTCTCTTTTCCATATCGTTTTAATAGAAAACCTTTAAATTAAATTTCTTAAATCGTAAATTCTTTTCAAACAAAACAAATTAAACAAAACAAAATCGCCTTTTAGGCGATTTTGCTTTGCTTTTTTATCGATTCGATTATTCAATTTATTTTCCCGTTGCGTTATGGGAAATTTAAAATTATTTGCTGTAAACCTGTTTGATTATTTTATCGAATTTTTCCACTTTTGCGTCGTTTCCGTTTAAGAAGGTATTTACGACGCTGTCGTAATTTGCCGTTTTCTTTGCTTCGAGCAAGGCTTTTTCGATATTCGATTTAATCGTAACGCCGTCGCTTGTTCCGTCATATTTAATTACGTAATCGAGCGGAAGGTTTCCTACCGTTTCGAAATCGTCGCCTGTTCCGTTAAGGCTTGTTCCGCCCGTTGATTTATATGCGTCGACGTCGTAAGGAACGTATCCCGCATAAATCAAGAATATGCCGCAGTATGCACTCGACGTTGTGTTTTCGTCGATAAAGTTGTCGCCGACTACGTAATAATCGCTAAGCGAACTTCCGCTGCCTACGTATGCCGAACCCGTGCCTTTTGCAATGAGGGCTCTTGCTCTCGTTTCAAATTCGTCGATATAACCGGAAGCTCCGACTTCCTCAGGGCAAACGAGATATCCGAGTCCGCCGTTATTGCTGTCGCTTGACACTGCACCGCTGTCGTCGCCGATAAGGTAAAGCCATGCCGTAACGACTTCGTTTCTCCAATATGCTTTTTGAGCGAAATTATATCCTAAGCTGTCGCATACGGCGTCAACCTGTTCAAGGCTCGCTTTATATTGATTTACAACGCCGATTTTCGTATCCACCGTAAAAGCAGGCCATTCGGTAAGAAGATATGCCATAGACGGGCAAGTCACCGCATTATATTTGATTTGAGGAGCACCGTCGACTACAACGATTTCTATCAACTTGTTATAATTTTCTTCCGTCAAGGTTTCCGTTGCGTTGCACTCGTGTCCCGGGCAAGTCATAGGGTCGCAGTTTCCATCGCATTCGTGCTTGTCGCATTCGTAATCTGCGTCATAATCGTGATTGGAAATTTTGACCGTATGTTCTGCAACGAGTCTATCTCTGAACGCCTTTACCTGTTCCGGCGTGCTGGTACCGCTTGTAATAAGGTCGGTAAGCTGTTTAAGCTCGTCGTCGTCGAATTTTAACAAGATATTCGTAACAAAGCCGTATCTTTGTCCTGCCGTCGTATTCAAATTGTAAATCGTATCCGAAAGGGCAGATTTAAGATTCGAAGAATAATTGTCCGACGACTGAGTAAAACTTTCTTTATTCTGACTTATAAGAGCTTCGTATTTAGCGTTGATTTCTTCTTCGCTTACCGTTTGACTTGCATTCAGACAGCGTTTGAATTTTTCAAGCAAAACGGTTTCGTACTGTTCGGAAAGGAAATACTCATACGAACGATAATTTTTAGCTATCGTGTTTTTGAGCTGTTTTATGCCTTCATCGAGAAAATCGAGATATTCTTGTTCGGTATAACCTGATTCCATATCCTTAAAAGTCAACGTGGCGATATAATCGGCGTCAAAGAAGAATTTTTCTCTTTCGATTGTTACGCCGACTTGCGGATCAAATTCTTCGTCCTCTTCGCTGACTTCTCTGACCGTTCTCGGAGCGGTGTATTCATACCATTTTGCATATAAAGTGGTATTTGCACTTACTGCCGTTTTAAAGTCGTATTTGACTGCATAAGTGTCTTCCGTATACCAACCGCCGAACGTATAACCGTCTCTTGTCGGGGCGGTAGGTTCGGTGGCATACGTACCGTCTTTAACTTTTTGTGTTTCGACTTCGCTGCCGCCGTTTGAATTGAAATAAACCTTAAACACTTTATCGCTGACAGGCGTAGGCGCTTCTTCGCTTGATTGGCTCGTTCCGCTGTTAGCTTTCTTATCCGCTATCAAACCTTCGATCACGCTGTCAAGCGACTTTTTCATATCTTCGTTCGTCGCTTTTATTGCTTTGTTTATTTCTGCGTCCGTCAAAAGCTTTTCGATGCTTACGCTTTCAGGAAGGGCGGATATCGCTATGCCTTCGCAAGCGTTATCGATCAAATATGCCTTTGCAAACATAACGAGAGCTTTTCTTTGATAAAGCTGTTTTAAAAGAGTTTCTGCGGCTGCACTTTCAGACATACCGTAATAGTTTACGTAAATATATCCGTAATTGGCATAAGACGATTCCAAATCGCCTTTTAAGACGTTTGCCGTCTGCGTAGAATTCTTACCGTTTACGGTAGTGGAATAACTGACCGTCGCAACCACCTGATTGAAATCTCTTTCCTCGTTCTTTTTAAAAATCTCATCGCATGCCGTGAAAACGACTGCAAGCATTGCGATTATTAAAATCAAAGCTAATAATTTAATTTTTTTCATATTAGTCTCCAATGTAATCTTAAACGTATGTATTATACACAACTTACCGCTAAAATGCAACAAAAACTCAACACTCGCTGAAGAATGAGGCTAGCACGTCGAGTTTTTCTTCCGGGCTCATATTCTGCACGTTGAACAGAAGAGCGGGCGGAATAGTCGACGTCAACATCGCTTTTTCCCTATCTTCCGAAACCGCCTTTATAATTCTGTCGTTTGAAAATACTTCGTCGCCTGAAAAATTTACTCCGGCGCCGTTGCGATTTACGATTACGCTTTTTACGCCCAAGCCTTTTATAGAATTTTTTATTAACGCGATATTGATTAAATTCTTTATTCCCTTTTCAGGCGGGCCGTAACTGAGTTCGATTTCGCAAAGTAAATCGTCCCTTTCTTTAATCGTGGATACGGCAGCTATACGTTTATAAAGTTTAATTTTGTCTCGCGGTGAAACGTAATCTCCCGAAATATAGGTTGTTGCGTCAATTTTGAAATCGATATTTTCTTCGTCGCTTTTAATACCGGTTTTGATTTCTTTTATGGCTTCTTCCAAAATTTCGAGATACATCTCATAACCGACTTTTTCAATATGCCCGTGCTGTTCCGCGCCTAAAATATTTCCTGCTCCTCTTATAGAAAGGTCTGCAAGAGAAATTTTAAATCCGCTGCCGATTTCCGTATTGTCAAGCAATGCGTCAAAACGTTTTTCGGCGTCAACCGTCATGCTTCTTGACGGCGGCACCGTGAAATATGCCTTTGCAAGGGCACCGCGCCTGCCGACTCGTCCTCTTAACTGATAAAGCTGACTCAATCCGAAATTCTGAGAATCGATTACTATAAGAGTGTTTGCGTCGGGCAAATCGATGCCGTTTTCTATAATAGTCGTCGAAACCAGAACGTCGTATTCCTTTTCATAAAACGCTTCCACCGTGTCTTCGAGCAACTTTCCGCTCATCTGTCCGTGGGCAAACCTGACTTTTACGCCTTCGAGCATCGACGACAATTTAAACGTAAATTCTCCTATGGTTTCCACCTTGTTATACAAAACGAAAACCTGTCCGCCCCTTGCTACTTCCGATTTGATTGCGTCGATAACGAGAGCGTCGGAATATTCAACCACATAAGTTTCAACCGGCAACCTTCCTAACGGCGGCGTTTCGAGAAGAGAAATATCCCTGACTCCTGAAAGAGACATGTTAAGCGTTCTCGGAATAGGGGTAGCGGACAAAGTGAGTACGTTGACGCCCGGATTTTTTTCTTTAAGCTTCTCTTTATGCTCCACGCCGAAACGTTGTTCTTCGTCAAGAACAAGCAATCCTAAATCGAAAAATTCCACCTCTTTTGATAAAATACGGTGAGTTGCGATTACCATTTGTACTTCGCCGTTTTTTAAACCGTCTATTATTTCCTTTCTTTCCGCCGCCGTTTGAAAACGAGTAAACAACGCCGCTTTTACGTTAAACGGCTCTAATCTCGGCTTTAAGGTTTCATAATGCTGTTTTGCCAAAATTGTCGTAGGCGCAAGGAGAACCGCTTGTTTTCCTTCCGCTACGGTTTTAAACATCGCTCTAAAAGCTACCTCCGTTTTTCCGAATCCCACGTCTCCACAAATAAGGCGGTCGATAACTTTGCCCTTTTCCATTTCCTGCTTTATGGTGGCAACGGTTTCAAGTTGGTCGGGCGTTTCTTCATACGGAAACATATCTTCGAACTGCCGCTGTTTTAAACCGTCGGGTTGATAGACGTGTCCTTTCATCTTTTCGCGTTCGGCATAAAGATTGACAAGGTTGATTGCAATTTGCCTTACGGACTTTTTTACTTTTTCTTTTTCTCTTTTAAATTCTTTTCCGCCGAGTTTGTTTAAAGGCGGATTTTCTTCTCCGATGAATTTGGTGATATTGTCCATCTGGTCGATAGCGACGTAAAGATGATCCCCGCCTTCATATCTGATTGAAAGATATTCCTTTTTGAATTCGCCGACGTCAAATACGGCGGTACCCTCGCAAATTCCGACGCCGTGTACCGAATGGACTACGTAATCTCCGACCTTGGGCGGTGAAAAAGATTTCGCTCGTTTTGCGACAACTCCGTCACGTCCCTTTCCTACAAGTTCGACGCTGCCGATGACAAGCAATTTTGCTTTCGGGTATAAAAAACCCTGTTCAACGTCGTCGCTTAGCACAACGACTTTCCCCGAAATCGGTTCACAATCAGTTTTAGGAGATATGCCCTCGTCATAAAGACTTTCTATAACTGATTTTGCCCTTTCGGCATTTCTTGCAAACAACACGATTTTAAATCCGTTTGCGGCGAAACCTTTTAAATCGGATATAAGCGAAGGATAGTCGTAGCAATATTTAGTAACCGCCTTAGAACCTAACGCTATTTCCGAATCGGGTTTAAACAGCGAATTAGGTAAATTGAGAGACGATAAACCTACGAGCTTCTTTTTAAACAAACCGTTTTTTATAGCTTCATACGGCGTTTTTGCAAGACTATGCCGTTTTGTAATTTCTCCGGAAAAGAGCATAGATTTAAACCGACTGTTAAACTCTTTATCGTACAGTTGCAATTTTTCTTCTATGATTTTAGGCTCGTCGAAAATTACCGTTACGTCAAGGTCGATGAGACTTTGAGTGTTTAACATCGGCAACAGATACGCATACCTGCCGCATAGAGGCCCTGTTTTTATTCCGCCGATAAGTTCGTCGAATATGGCTTTGACTCTGCCTTCCGTCAATTTATGCACGGCGCGTATCTCTTCTAAACCTTCTTTCGTGCAAACTATATCCGACGACGGAGCGATATACACTTTTAACAAGTCCCTTAATTTATCGCCCGTTTCTAAGTCTATTTCTTTAATACTTTCAAGTTCTTCGTCAAAAAAACTCAGCCTTAACGGATTTTTCATTCCGAAAGCGAAAACGTCTACCACGTCGCCTCTGACGGAAAAATCTCCGAAATCGGATATTTCCTCCTGCCTCGTATATCCCGATTTCGTTAAACTCTCATAAAGGTTGTAAAGGTTATAATTTTTGCCTTTTTCCAGCTCGATTATATATTCCGAAAAATCGGAAAAATTGCAAACTCTTTCTCCAAGCATATCGGCTGACGCAACGATAACGTCATAATCGCCTTTTACGATTTTTACCAAATTTATAGCATTGAGTCCGTCCTGCTCTTTCGAATAATTTTTTCGATACAGTAAAACGTCGTCACGGCTTGTTGCTGTGACGACTCTGTTCCCGTATTTTACAAGTTCGCTTGCCGCTTTTTTCGCTTGCAATTTATCCGCAACGACGTAAAGTTTTTTCCCTTTTATTCCGCTGACGAGATGCAGTTTAGCCCCCTCGCAAACCTGCAACACGTCGGTTTTTTCAGAAAAATTAAAATCGATGCCACTTAGGTTTTCCAATTCAAGAAAAGGATATTTCGTCATCTGTTCAACTCCTGCATAAGCTTTTCCAAAGTCGTGCCTTTTTCCACCCAATCTGAAACAGCCGCCGCCGCTTTACTTATTGCCGTGCCGATTTTTTCTTTATCCTGATAGGCGATAGGCGACAATACCTTATCTATCATGTTGACAGATTTGGTTTCGACGTCTTTGTCTTTAAAGCCTATCCTGAGTCTGTTGAATTTTTCCGTATGAATTTCGCTTACGATATTTCTCATGCCGTTATGCGTTCCGCCAGACCCTTCCAATCGGAGTCTCAATCTGCCGACGGGAATATCGACGTCGTCGTATATGACAAGAAGCTCCTCGGGATACGTTCCGTATTTTCTCATAAGCTCCTTTACCGCCTCTCCCGATAAATTCATGAACGTCTGCGGCTTTGCAAGAACAACCTCTTCACCGCCGACGCTTTTTACGGCGACTTTAGATTTACACTCTTCTTTTGAAAATTTCATACCGAGTATTTTTGCAATCTCATCGATTGTCATAAAACCTAAATTGTGATAGGTATTTCTGTACTTCGGCGTCGGATTACCAAGCCCTACAATAAGTTTCATTATTCCCTCTGTCTTTGCCGACTGATATAACCGTGAGCAAATACGTCGCTCTTTATTTCTTCAGATTCGATTACCGAAAACGGCCCGACCGTTATTCCGTCCGCAATATTTGTATTTTTTATATATGAATTTTCTATGTTAACGTCATCGCCTATAACGCTGTTAAAAACGTTAGATGAGCGAATCAAGCTTTTTCCTATATAGCTGTTCCCTTTTATGGCGGTATTCCCTTCTATTTTTGCCCCGCTCTTAATTATAACGGTATCGTCGATTTCGACGGCGGGCGAACCTATATTAACTCCGTTAAAAAGATGCCTGTCGATAATGCGCCGTCTCAATTCGTCATAGACTTTATATCTGTTTTTTGCATTGTCCGCCCTTAAAAATTCGTCGAGCGTCAAAAAATAATTTCTTCCCTCTCCGCTGTGGCTTACGGCATATCCGTTTGAAAAATTCAAGCGGTTTATCCCCTTTCCCGTCATCTGCCCGCGTACGTATTCGAGCGTCTCTTTTTTAACCAAAGGCATATCCAGATACAGTACGTAAGTTATTTCTGCGACAGGGTCAAGGCTGTTGTTAAAATCACTGCCTACGATTTCAATAGGATATTTTTCAAGTTCACGCAAGATATATTCTCTCGTCCTTTTCCCGAGCAACATATCCTTTGACGTTTCGGTTTCGATAAGATAAACAAATTCCTTTAACATAGATTTATTCTATGCCGCCGAAATGAAATTGTTGACTGAATTTAAAAATTATAAATTTCCTTTTCCCTTTGCCTTGTTTCCCTTTTAATTAAATTATCTCTTGTTTTAGCTATAAGTTTCGATATCCGTATTTTAACCTCGTTTTCTTGTTCGGGCGTAATTTGTAGTTTCTTAATTACGCAATAAAACGTACGTTTAAATTTCGTCCGTCGGCTTCTTTGCCGCTATTTTGTTATCGGAAAATTTAATAAAGGCTGAACGTAAAGCTAAATATCAAAATGCCATAGCCGCACCGCTCGCCGTTCGATTTCCGATTGACGAATTAATTTCCGCAAAAGTCTTAGTCTGCGGTTTATTTATCTTTTTTCCTTTTTCTTTTAAAATATTCGCTTAACACTTTTCCGCATTCCGCCGCCATATAGCCGCCGCTACATTCGACATAGTGATTGAACTTGCCCTTTTCGAATATATTTACAACGCTGCCTGCTCCGCCGCTTTTCGGGTCGTACGCTCCGAAATTCACCGACTTTATGCGAGATAAAACTATTGCCATAGCGCACATGGGACAAGGCTCCAAAGTCACGTAAATTTCGCAGTCTTCAAGCCACCAGTTGCCCAACTTTTTAGCGGCTTTTTCGATGGCTATCATTTCGGCGTGATGCGTCGCTACCAAATCTCTTTCCTTGCGGTTTATGCCTTCGGCTATTATTTCTCCGTCTTTGACAATCACGGCTCCGACGGGCACTTCGTCCAATGCGTCCGCTTCTTTTGCAAGATTTAAAGCTCTTAACATAAATTTTTCGTCATACATATTTAAACTCTCTCAAAACTTCCTTTATCCCTTCGTTTTCGTCGGCAAGCCTTTTTGCCTCTTCTATACCTATAGGATGCCGCATATTTTCGCTCCCGACTTCAACCGTCAGCCCTATTCCTAATCCGCTTTTTATAAACCAATCTTTATGACCGCCGTGACTGCCTTTTGCCGTCTTGTACGCATATCCGGTTTTTTCCGAAAGCATTTTCGCTTCGGCTTTTCCGACTTCGTTGTTATAGCCGTAATAAATCTCTTCGCCCAAAGAATGATAACATATAACGCATTTTTTATCAAGCGACAAGCGTTTTAAAACTTTGGTTTCAAACTCCGAAAACGGCTTATCGCCTATATAATTTTCGCTTCCGGCTTTTGTTGCGTTTTTTTCGCCTTTGCCCCAACCTGCGTCGAAATTTACGTTTAAGTCTACGCATCTTGCATTTGCTTTCCAAA
The DNA here is from genome assembly GCA_946056785.1 of uncultured Clostridia bacterium. Classification (GTDB taxonomy): domain Bacteria; phylum Bacillota; class Clostridia; order Christensenellales; family CAG-917; genus CAG-917. The sequence continues at coordinate 3,993 of CAMGKS010000020.1, read as the reverse complement.
GCAAAAGATTGCTTGTTTCTATAACCTGTCTTTCCGCATCGGTCAATCTTTCTTTGTACGTTTCGTAAAAGGATCTCCCTTCCGTTGCCAGCCTTACTCCGTCGGGGTTTGCCATAGGCACGTATACGATAGGCAGATTGCCGAAGCGTTCGATTAAATCTAACAGCATAAAAGTCGTTACGTACTCTCTTGCATGAATGGCGGCGGTTATCAAAACTCGTGGCTTCGTATCAAACGGTTTTACCGTAAATATCGGAGCGTTAAGAAAGCTGCGTCCCGACGTTGTTACCTGAAAATTTTTTTCTAATTGCAAAATTCTTTTAATATACTTTTCATAAATCGTCATAGAATTATATATGTAAAACGCCGTTTTACAATAACGTTCCAAACTTTAAATTTTTTCGTCAACGTAAACGTCATTTTTTGTGCGGCTTTATTTTATCTGCAAACGGAATTTTTGAACGGAAATTTTATCTGCTATACGTCCTATATTTTTGCCGTTTGAAATAAAGCAAAGTTTATTACGCAAATTCTTTTTGTATAAAACGAAAAAATGCATTATAAAAGCCGCAGACTGACTAAAACGTAAAAATATTACAAACCGATTTGGTTTTTATGGCGGCGGTTTAATTGTGCTTTTTTGCGAATTAATTTATAATTAAATCATGAGCTTCAAATTGTGCGCATTAAGAAGCGGTAGCCGAGGAAACGCTACTTTAATAACTACCGATAAAACCGCCGTGCTCGTTGACTGCGGAATAAGTCTTTCGGCTTTAAAAGCGGAACTGAGTTGTTTTAACGTTTCGATAAACGACTTAGATTGCGTTTTAATTACTCACGAACATAACGACCATATATCCGGACTTAACAAAATCGCTCTGCATACGCCGATCGTTTGTCACGACAGAACTTATGCCGAGTTGTCGAAAAAAGTCGGATATTTGCCAAACAGACGTAACACCGACAATTTCGATTTGGGTTTTGAAATCGGAGACGTTACGGTGCAACCTTTCCGAATTCCGCATGACGCCGCTTATCCCGTCGCATACAGCTTTTATCACAATGGAGAAAAAATTTCCGTTGCCACCGATATAGGGCATATTAACGACGGAATTGTCAATAACTTAAAAGGATGCAATTTGCTTTTGCTCGAATCTAATTATGACGATAAAATGCTTAACGAAGGCAGTTATCCTTATTATCTGAAAAAGAGAATTGCGGGACAAACCGGGCATCTGTCCAACGCCGACAGCGGCTTGCTACTTAAAAAAGTTTTCGGAGCAAGATTAAACACCGTCTTATTAGGGCATATTTCGCAAGAAAACAATACGCCGTTTCTTGCAAAAGACAACGCCGAAAAAACGCTTGCTTCCTTAAATCCGAACGTATCTGTTTTTACGTTAAGCCAAAATGAAAAATCATTACTTTTTGAGGTAAAATGAAAAATAAATTCAATATAGCGGAAAGCGGAAACCTTTTTATCTTTGCACTGATTGCAATGAGTCTTGTTTCTATAATAGCGTCGGTTTTGCCGTCGTCGGTTTATTTTGGCGGAATTTCCGTTGCAAATTGGGTGGGATACGCCCTTACGCAAATTGCCGTTATCGTCGTTATACTCGTCTACTCCCGTTTAAGAAAAACTAATTTTTTAAACGCAATCGGTTTAAGCAAAAAGCTGAACGCAAAACAAGTTCTTTTGACGCCGCTTATTACGATATCCTGTCTTATCGCTTTTCTGCCTTTGGCTACGGCTTTTTCCGACCTGCTTTCCGTTATGGGATATAAAGGCTCAATTGCCGTTCCTACGGAAGCCGAAGCTGCTCCTTATATAGCGGCAATATTTATCATTGCACTTCTCCCTGCCATTGGCGAAGAGTGGCTTATAAGAGGGGCGATTCTCAAAGGGCTCAATGAAAAGGGAGTGTTTTTCGGAGTGTTTATAAGTGCGTTTTTGTTTGCCTTTATGCATTTCAATCCTTTGCAAACCGTTTATCAATTTTGCCTCGGAACGGTTCTTGCGGTTGTTGCCGTATATTCGGGCAACGTCATTTGTACTGTGATAATACACTTTTTAAACAATCTTATATCGCTTACGATATCGACTTTCGCTCCCGATTTTCTGTCTTTCGACTTCGGCGGTTTTAACTATCTGATTTATCTGGCAATGTTCATTGCAGGAATTATGCTTCTTGTTTTATTTTTGCTGCTGTTTTACAAAGCAAGCAGCAAAAAAGCGGAAGACGTGACGACCTTAGAGTATGACGATTATACCTTTACGTTCCATAATCAATCGGAACGTAAAGATAATTTTTTGATCGAATATTTTAAATGCCTTGGCGGTATCTTTACAAAAAAAGGGTGGTCGAATTTTAAAAACACTTTGACTGACAGCATCGATTACGATTTAACTTTGGCAAACAAAGGGCAGGCGGCTTCCGTATATATCGCAATCGGGTTCGTAACGCTGTGGTGGTTGATAAATTTGATTTTGGGGTTAGTATGATGCAAGATTTGTTTTCAAAGCGTTCTAAGGTATGGCTTATTTACCTTTTTATAATTGTCCTGACTCTTGTCGTGCGAATCGCTTTTTCGTTTGGCACTTCTCTAAACGATACGGAAATTGACGTCGTTTTTTCAACCGTTATTCAAATCGTAATTTTCGGAATCGTTCCCGTTACGCTTTATTCGCTTTTCGTATCTAAAAATTTAAAAACCTCCTTTTCCGATTTCGGATTTAAAAACACGTCGGGGAAAAATTGGCTTCGCTCAATCGTCATAGGGGTGTTGATGACTTTCTGCGCCACTTTCATCTCGATGCTCTGGCACGTTATGCTCAATCTTATCGGGTTTAAATATTCGCCGTCCGACACCGACTATTCAACAGTCGGAATGCTCTTTCTCCAAATTTTCATAACCGCCGTTTTACCGGGATTTTTTGAAGAAGTCACTCACAGAGGTTTATTGTTCGCCGCTTTTTCGGAAGGAGAAAAAAAGAAAAATAAATGGCTTATCGTAATTACTTCCGCCCTTATGTTTTCTCTTATGCACCAAAACATCAGACAAACCGGATACACCTTTTTCGACGGAATTATTTTAGCGCTTATGTGCTATTACACAGGCAGCATATTCCCTTCTATGACCGTTCACTTTCTCAACAATTTTTCTTCCGTTTTATCGGGATATGCCGAACAGAATAACGGAGCGTTGTACGGCTTTGTCAACAGCTTTTACGATTTCCTTACGTCAGGTTTTTTGGGGCTTATGATATTCGCCGCTCTGTTTGCACTTGCAATCGTTTTAATCGTTCTTCTTTTTAAGGATATGCACAAAGAATACGCCCGAAAAGAACAGCTTTTTAAAACCGACGAGATTAATCCGTTTGAGGACGTCATAAAACCGGAAGAGCCGTACGTAGGAATTGACGTTAAGCGTGACGTATACAATTTTGTCACGATAATTCTCGGCGTTACCGTTACGCTCTTTACTCTTATATGGGGGATATTAAGATGAAAATAAATATCGTTGCCGTCGGAAAAATCAAAGACGACTTTCTTAAAGCCGCCGTCGAAGAATATAAAAAAAGAATATCACGGTTTGCGGAAATAACGGTTATCGAATTGCCCGAAGCTCCGCCGTCCAAAACAGAAGCGGAACAAATTGCGTTTGAAAGCGGCGAAATCTTTCCGAAACTTAAAGGCGTTATAATTGCAACCGATATAGACGGCAAACAGTTATCCAGCAAAGAATTCAGTTCGTTTATCGAAAGCAAATGCGTTTCGGGCGAAAGCGAATTTACGTTTGTTATAGGCGGCTCGTACGGACTTGACGATAAAATCAAAAATTCGGCTGCCCTGAGACTGTCGTTTTCAAAAATGACTTTTCCCCACCAACTTTTCCGTGTTATGCTTTGCGAACAGATTTACAGAGCTTTGACAATTAAAAACAATCTGCCATACCATAAATAAAGTCAATTATGTTTTTCAGCTTTATCTT
>CAMGKS010000019.1 GCA_946056785.1 uncultured Clostridia bacterium | reverse complement strand
AGAGGTGGGTAGTATTGTTGAATAAAAAGTGTCCATAAAAATGTGTTACAACGTTCACCTTTTCAAAACAATTTGCTAAAAAAAGAACCGCTTTACTGCGGCTCTTGTATTATTTATTGAAAATTCCTTTCCAAACCGAAAAACTTCGTCTATCAATTAAAACTTTTTAAGAACTTCTCCGACGAGTTTCATATCGACTTTGCCTGCAAAATTCGCTTTGAAGTGTTTCATAACGCTTGGCACGGTTTTGTCGTCCAACTTGGCTATTTCCGCCTTAATTTCTTCTTCGCTCATAAGCTGCGGCATAAACTTTTTAACCGTTTCGATTTGTCTGTCGAGGCTTTCGACCGATTCGGCCCTGCCCGCCTTACTGAACGCTTCACGTTCTTCTATAAGTTCTTTTTCAGCCTTTTGAAGAACGGATACAATATCCGCCTCCGACATTTCTTTGCCCTGAGCCTTAAACTCTATCGACTGCAACATTACTTTATTGATAACGAGATTCAATGCCGAAACCCCGTCCTTGTCGTGATTTTTCATTGCTTCGACTTTTGCTTTCTTTAATTCTTCCAACGTCATCTTTGTTTCTCCTTTACAACAGAATTTATAATTAATTATTTTTAATTTAATTTTTTGCCCTACTTGCCGCTATGATTTTTAAATCAATATTTTTTGTTTTTATAAAGTTCGGCTTTTTTATCGCCTTTTATTAGGCTTTCGAAAATATATCGACGCTTATTGTAACTTACCCATTCTTTTAAAACCGCTTTTAAACGGTTTCATTATACCTTTGCTTAAAAAGCGTTCCGACTTTTCATTCAGCTTTAAGTTATACGTTTTCCTTTTCCTCTTTTTCCTTTTTCTCTTTTTCTTTTTTGTTCTTTCTTGCCTTTTTGTCTTTATTTTCTTTTCCGTCTTCTTCGGCGTTAGAAACGTAATCACGATCAATATCAATTATAAAATGATATTCCATTCCCTCATCGCCTTTAAAACCGGTTTCAAGCTCTTTAACTATATCTGCCGCAGTGAGTTTGACCTCAAAAGGAACGACGACGTCAAATAAAATATTCGTCCTCATCTTTCCGACAACCACACGAAAATCGTGCAAATTCAATTCCTTATCGAGGCTTAAAAGAATTCTTTTGCATTCGCTTTTATACCTTGTCACAAGCGGATTATCCACCTCAATAGGGTCCATATGAACAGACAGATGTATTCCCATCTGATTTTTGAAATCTTGCTCTATTTTATCTATCATCTCGTGCGATTCCATAACGTCGATGCTTGCCGAAACTTCGATATGAACCATAGCGAAATTTCTGCCCTCGCCGTAATTATGAATCATAAGGTCGTGAAGCCCCAACACTCCGTCATAGCTCATTATCTTGTTCTTGATTTTTTCGACAAGCTCTTCGTCCGGCTTCTCGCCTAAAAGCGGATTGATCGTGCTGGAAATAAGCTTTATTCCTGAAATTAAAATGAATACGGAAACCGCCAAGCCGAATATGCCGTCGATAGATACTTTAACGTCAGGCAATAAGTCGATAAGTATCGTCGCTCCCAAAACTGCCGTAGTTGATATTACGTCGTTTAAACTGTCTACGCTCGACGCTTTTAAACTGTCGCTTGAAATTGCTTTGGAAAAACGACGGTATATCATAAACTGCCAAAGTTTCATTGATATTGCAACAGCTAAAATAACGTACGTTACGACGCTTACCGTCGTCTTTTCGGGATTTATTATTTTATCTATACTTTCTTTGCCGAATAAAGCCCCTAAGAAAAACACGATAAGCGCTACTATTAAAGCGGTTATGTATTCGTATCTTGCATGTCCGTAAGGGTGCTTTTCGTCTGCCGGTTTATTCGCCATTTTAAAACCGAACATCGTAACGACGCTGCTTCCTGCATCAGACAGGTTGTTTATTGCGTCCGCAACAATCGTAATGCTTTTTCCGATTAAACCGACTACAAGTTTGCCTATGCACAAAATGGTGTTCGACACCAGACCGAAGATTCCCGCAAGCATTCCGTAGCGTAATCTTACGTTAGGATTATCTACGTTTTTATAGTCTTTTATAAAAAGTTTTTCAAGCATAACTTACCTCTAAAAGATAATAGCACAACCTTTATATAAAGTAAATAATTTTATACTTAACGTTATTTATAGACAACGCTTTAAACTTAAATTTGCAAAACAAAACGCGTTTTTAATGCTTTATAACCGTTACTAAACGTTAGCGATTGTAAACTTTTATTTTTTTTAAAACTGTAAATTTGCTTATAAAAAAGGATAAACGTTTGTTTATCCTTTTTTTACTTAATATTTCACTACGCCGATATTGCGTTACGTTTTTATTTTTACAAATAAATCTTTGTCTAAAACGGCGTTACATAGTTGCTTAAATTTTAAGTCGCTTTTTACGCCTACTCTTTGCACTCTATTTTGCACTTTATACATTTTCAGGCGACGTGTTTCAGGCTATGCTTGACAATACATAAAATTATTATCCCGCCTTTAAGCAAACGCACGAAAATGATTGCAAATTTTAAAAAGCTATTTTGCCTTCGCCTCTTTTTCAATATAATTTATGCGGTAATAAATTTTTCGGTGCAATACTATTTAAAATATTTTACTCCCGATTCAAATATCTTCATATCAAAATTGCCGTCATAGTTTTTATACAAGCCCTTGCCTATTCTCTCGCTATGCCCCATTTTGCCCAAAATTCTGCCGTCAAGACTCGTTATGCCTTCTATCGCCATTTTGCTTCCGTTCGGGTTAAACGGCGATTCCATCGTCGCATTGCCTGAAAAATCAACGTATTGCGTTGCTATCTGTCCGTTTTGTTCAAGCTTTTTGAGCATATCGTCGTTTGCTAAAAATTTTCCTTCTCCATGAGACACTGCAACCGAATAAACGTCCCCGACGTTAACAGCGCTTAACCACGGAGATTTGTTGGAAGCGACTCTTACGTTTACCATTGTAGATACGTGTCTAGGCATCGTATTGAACGTCAAAGTCGGAGAATCTTTTGTCATAGGCACAATCTCGCCAAACGGCACAAGTCCTAATTTTATAAGCGCCTGAAAACCGTTGCATATTCCGATTGCAAGTCCGTCACGTACGTTCAACAATTCCGTGATAGCGTCTTTTATTCTTGGATTTCTGAAAGTAGTGGCTATAAATTTACCGCTTCCGTCAGGTTCGTCGCCACCGGAAAAACCGCCCGGAAAAGCTATAATATTTGCCTTTTTAATTCTCTTGACTATTTCCTCAACGCTTTCTTCAACGTCGGCAGACGTCAGATTTTTAACAACAAATATTTCGGCTTCCGCTCCCGCTTCCGTAAAACGACGCATCGTGTCAAGTTCACAGTTAGTACCCGGGAAGGCAGGTATAAACACTTTCGGCTTTGCCGTCCTGACTTTTGAAACGTACACGGTTTTTGCCGTGTAGTTCACGTTTTTCGCTTCCCCGCTTTCATTCGTTTTGATCGGATATATCGAATCGAGTTTGTTTACAAAAGCATTCGTCGCTTCTTCGATTGTTAACGCCTGACCGCCGGAAACGAAATCTCCGTCCGTCGTTTCCCCGACAAACATACCTTCGAGACCTAATTCGGACGGATCGTCGCAAGAAATTATAAGTTCGCCGTAATGCTCGGTGAATAAATCTCCGTATTTGAAATTAAAGCCGAAACCGTTGCCCAAACAACTCTTTACTACCGTTGCGGCAATTCCGCCGTTTTCTACAACTGTCGCAAAATTTATCTTTTTGTCTTTTATTCCTTTTGCAACTAAGTCATAAACTTCTTTGACGTGCGACAAATCGGGAACAAAATATTTATCCTTTTTAAAAGGTATGAAAAATAACTTTTGTCCTTTTTCCTTGATTACGTTCGTAATAAGATTGTCGACGTTCTGCGTAGCGAGAGCAAAAGATATTAAAGTCGGCGGAACGTCAATATTTTCAAAACTTCCGCTCATGCTGTCTTTACCGCCGATAGCGCCGATTCCCAATCCCATTTGTGCGTAAAAAGCTCCAAGCAATGCCGAAACGGGAACGCCCCAACGCTCGGCTGAATCGCCTAGCTTCATAAAATATTCCTGCAAAGTCAAATAGGTTTTTTCAAGGTCGCAACCGCATGCTATCAATTTTGATACCGAACAAATTACAGAATATATCGCTCCGACGAACGGGGAAGATTCCATGAGATACGGCGAATATCCCCAACTTGCTACCGACGCAACTTTGCAATCGTCTGTCGGTGCGACGAGCGCCCCTATGGCAATCGACGGCGTAAGCTGATTTTTTCCGCCGAAAGGCATATAAACCGTTCTCGAACCTATTGTAGAATCGAACATTTCGCTTAAACCTTTTTTACAGCATACGTTAAGGTCGCTTAATGCCGAAACCAGTCCTTCTTTAAAACTTATCAGTTTTCTCTTGAAAAAGTCGGTCGTTTTGTCCGTTACCGTAGCGCGCGCTTCTTGCCTTACTCCGTTTGTGTTTAAAAACTTTCGTTCTATATCGACTATCGTTTTGCCTTTGAAAGTCATTTTCATTCTGCCGTCGTTTGTCACTTTTGCCACAACGGTTGCTTTGAGATTTTCTGTTTTTGCAAGTTCTATAAATTTGTCGACGTCGTCGGACGCTATGCAAATCGCCATTCTTTCCTGCGACTCGCTTATGGCAAGTTCCGTACCCGTCAGTCCCTCGTATTTTATCGGCACTTTGTCCAAATCGATTTCAAGAGAATCGGCAAGTTCGCCTATCGCTACGCAAACGCCGCCTGCTCCGAAATCGTTGCACCTTTTTATCATTTTCGTCGCTTCTTCGTTTAAAAACAAGCGTTGAAGTTTTCTTTCGACAAGCGCATTTCCTTTTTGCACTTCCGCTCCGCACGTTTCAACGGATTTACTGTCGTGTGCCTTTGATGATCCCGTTGCTCCGCCGCAACCGTCCCTACCGGTTTCGCCGCCGAGCAATACTATTACGTCGCCGCATTGCGGACAATACCTGACAACGTTTGAACGCTTATTCGAACCTACGACAAATCCCGTTTCCAGACGTTTTGCCTTGTATCCTTCATGATAAACCTCGTCAACGGTTCCGGTGGCAAGTCCTATCTGATTGCCGTACGACGAAAAGCCTTTTGCCGCAACCTTTGTAAGGACTCTCTGCGGAAGTTTACCCTTTAACGTGTTTTTCTCCAAAGGACTTGCCGCCCCCGTAATACGCATGGCGTTGTAAACGTACGTTCTTCCCGAAAGCGGGTCTCTGATTGCTCCGCCAAGGCAAGTTGCCGCACCGCCGAACGGTTCGATTTCTGTCGGGTGATTATGCGTTTCGTTTTTAAACATAACGAGCCAATCTTCTTTTTTGCCGTTTACCGTTATAGGAACGACAATGGAACAAGCGTTTATTTCGTCAGATTCGTCGAGAGCGTTGAGTTTTCCGTTGCGTTTAAGTTCCTTTACGGCAATAGTTGCAATATCCATAAGGCACGGATACTTTTCAGGTCTTTCCTTATATAAATCTTTGAATATCTTATTATACTGTCCGTATGCCTCTTTAATCTTTTCGTTTTCGGAATTTATTTCGATTTCTTTTAACTCCGTTAAAAACGTCGTATGTCTGCAATGGTCGGACCAATAAGTATCTATAACTTTTATTTCCGTTTCGGTAGGGTTTCTGCGTTGCTTTTTGAAATATTGCTGAACGAAAATCAGATCGGCTATACTCATGGCAAAGCCGGTCTGTTTATGGTATTTGGCTATGCCCCGTTTCGTCATTTTTATGAAACCTTTTACTTCGGGCACGTCAAGCGTATTAAGTTTTTCTCTTTGCAAAGTTTTGTATTCTCCAAGTTGAACCTGTTTCGCCTCAACCGGATTTATCAGATATTTTTTTATTTTCAAAATTCCGTTTTCGCTTATTCCGCTTACCGAATAAACCGTCGCAACTTTTACAAGCGGTTTTTCCTTTTGCGTAAGAAGCTGAATACACTGTGCCGCGCTATCCGCTCTTTGGTCGTATTGTCCGTCAAGTAAACCTACCGCAAAAACCGTGCCGCCCAATTTTACGTTCCCGACGTATACGTTATCGACCGGGGCTTCTGAAAACACGTTAGCAACGGCTGCGTCGAATTCTTCCTTGCTTATCCCCTCAACGTCATAGCGGAGAAGAATGCGAAGTCTGTCAGGCTTTATTCCGACAACTTCGTTTAACTCTTTAATAAGCGAATTTGCATTGTTATTGTCTTTCTTTTCTACGTAAACTCTGTATACCATAATCAACCTTTTATGTATTTGTCACCTATATCTTTTCTGTAATGCATTTTATCAAAATTTACCGCCTTGACGGCTTCGTATGCGTCGTCACGAGCTTTTGACAGACTTTCCGAAACAGCGGTGACGCCGATAACTCTGCCGCCGTTTGTCACCGTTGCTCCGTCGGAAATTTTTGTTCCGCTATGATACAACGTAACGTTTTCTTTTACTTTCCCAATCGAAACGACTTTCCCCTTTTCATAATTTTTAGGATAGCCGCCGCTGCAAAGCATAACGCAAACCGCAGCACGGTCGCTCCACTCAATTTTTACTTCCGACAGCCTCTCGTCGATTATCGCTTCAAATATTTCAATCAGGTCGCTTTTTAAGAGCGGCAAAACGACTTGCGTTTCGGGGTCGCCGAATCTTGCGTTGTATTCTATAACTTTAACGCCCTTGTCCGTTACGATAAGTCCGAAATATAAAACTCCTTTAAACGTCCTGCCAAGTTCGTTCATTGCTTTTACGGTCGGAAGCAGTATATTTTGCATTACTTCGCTCTGCAATTCGGCGGTGTAAAAAGGTGCGGGAGCAATCGTTCCCATTCCGCCCGTATTTAATCCCTTATCTCCGTCCAATGCACGTTTATGGTCGCAACTTGAAACCATAGGGCAAATCGTTTTTCCGTCGGTAAAAGTCAATACTGAAACTTCCTTTCCGACAAGGAACTCTTCGATTACGACTTTAGAACCTGCCTTTCCAAACGCGCCGCCTATCATCATATCTTTTAACGCTGTTTTTGCACTTTCAAAATCTTCGCATATAACGACGCCCTTTCCGAGTGCAAGCCCGTCCGCCTTTATGACGAGCGGATATTCCTGTCCCTTAACGTATTTTAACGCTTCTTCAAAATCATCGAAACTTTCCGCACTTGCCGTAGGAATATTATAATCTTTCATCATCTGCTTCGAAAAGCACTTCGACGCTTCGATTACCGCCGCCGCAGCCGTAGGGCCGAACGCTCTGTGTCCGGCTTTTTCCAATTCGTCGACCAGACCCAAAGCAAGAGGGTCGTCGGGAGCTACCACGGTAAGTTCGATGTTTTTATGTTCGTTTACAAATTTAACTATACCCTTTATATCGCACGGATCGATATCGACAAGTTCTGCGATTTTGCCAATGCCCGCATTGCCTTTTGCCGCATATACTTTTCCGCATAAAGGAGATTCGATAAGTTTTTTTATTATTGCATGTTCTCTGCCGCCGTTTCCGACAACTAATATATCCATATTTTTCCTTTGCCTTAAATTATTAAATTCTATAAAAACCGCTTTATATGACGCACGTTTACAAAGCGGCGTTTAACTCACTTAAATTTGTTTAGCACAAGTTGAATTCAAATCAATGAGCAATTTCAACCGTTAAGCTTTTCAACTTTTTGTACGTTTTGCTTTTTGCAGAATTAACCTCAATGTTTAAAATGACGTTTACCGACAAAAATCATGGCAATGCCCGCTTCGTCGCATGCCTTTATGGACAATTCGTCGTTTACGCTTCCGCCCGGTTGAATGATTGCCGTAATGCCGGCTTTTGCCGCAGCTTCCACGCAATCAGGGAAAGGGAAAAATGCGTCGGACGCCATAACGCAACCCTTTGCTTTTTCGCCCGCATGTTCTATTGCCTGATTTGTAGCCCATATTCTGTTTGTCTGTCCCGCGCCTATTCCTGCCGTTGCGTAGTCCTTTCCTATGACGATAGCGTTTGACTTTGTATGCTTTACGACTTTCCAACAGAAATCGAGCTGTTCCATTTCGGTTTCCGTCGGTTGTTTTTTCGTTACGACTTTAACGTCCGACTTGTCGTAAAGTTCGACGTCTCCGTCCTGCATAAGCATTCCGCCGTATACCTTTTTCATGTCGATAAAGTTTTCTCTTTCTCCGTTAATTTCAGGCAATTCCAAAAGTCTTATGTTTTTCTTCTGCTCCAAAATGTCAAGAGCTTCTTTATCAAAACCTTTTGCGACTACTATCTCGACGAAAATTTTGTTTATCTCTTCCGCCGTTGCTTTATCAACTATTCCGTTGATTGCAATAATGCCGCCGAATATAGAGACCTTATCCGCTTCGTACGCTTTCACGTATGCTTCGTACACGGTTTTGCCCGTTCCGACTCCGCAAGGATTTGCATGCTTTACGGCTACAACCGCCGGGGTGTCGAACTCTCTTAACAGTTCCAAAGCGCCGTTTGTATCGTTTATGTTATTATAGCTTAATTCTTTTCCGTGAAGTTGTTTTGCCGAAGTTATACTTGTCGCCTTAGGCAATTCGTCGCCGTAGAACGCCGCTCCTTGATGAGGGTTTTCACCATAACGCATATCTTGCTTTTTTCTATAAGCAAGCGTTATCGTTTCCGGGAATTTAATATCGAGCTTCGATGCAAGGTAATTTGAAATTAAGCTGTCGTAAACTGCCGTATGGGCGAACACTTTGTACATTAAAAGTTTCTTTGTTTCAAGGCTTACTTCTCCCGTCTTGAGCTCATCGATAACTTTTCCGTAATCGCTTGGGTCTACCATAACTACAACGTCCTGGAAATTTTTCGCCGCACTTCTGAGCATTGTCGGACCGCCGATATCGATATTTTCCACAGCTGTCTGAAAATCGACGTCCTTTTGCATAATCGTCTTTTTAAACGGATAGAGATTGACTACTACTATATCTATCGTGTTGATATTAAGTTTTTCAAGCGACGCCATGTGTTCGGCATTGGAACGCATGGCAAGAAGTCCTGCATGAACGGCAGGATGCAAAGTTTTTACTCTGCCGTCAAGACATTCGGGAAAGCCCGTTATCTCGCTTATTCCTATTACCTTAATTCCGTTTTCTAAAAGAGTCTTTTGTGTGCCGCCGGTCGATATGATTTCATAGCCTAACGCTTCTAACTCTTTTGCAAGTTCAACTACTCCGTTTTTGTCCGATACGCTTATAAGTGCTCTCTTTTTCATTTCTTTCTCCTTATTAAAGCTGTTATGTTTTGTTTTGATTTTAATTTCGTTTTTTCGGTATTACGTCCGACTCGTTTTGCGTTAATTTTTTAAAATTAAATTTTTCTTTGCTTGCAAGCGTAAATTAAGTTTACGACTTGCTATTATAAAAATAGATTTCGTAGTTCAACGCATTATGGACAAATTGCCGAACTCTCTACAATTTATATTTTCCTTCCACCAAACCTTTTACCGCTTCAGGCAAAATCTTATGTTCGATTTCAAGTACTTTCTTTTGCAAACTTTCCGCCGTTTCGCCCTCTGAAACTTCCACGGCTCGTTGCATAATTATCTTTCCCGTGTCCGCACCTTCGTCTACAAAATGCACCGTTGCTCCCGATATTTTGACGCCTCTTTTTATTGCAGCTTCGTGGACTTTCAGTCCGTAAAAGCCCTTGCCGCAAAACGACGGGATGAGACTCGGATGAACGTTTATGATTTTCCCTTTCCATTTAGACACAAATTTTTCGTCAAGTATCGAAAGATATCCGGCAAGCACGATAAAGTCGATTCCGTTTATAACCAACGCTTGGTTTATCCTTTCAAACAACTCCTCGTAAGTTGCGTTTTCGTCTTTTGCAAAAACCATGCTTTTTATGCCGTGTTTCTTTGCTCGGTCTATAGCTCCGATGCCGTCTTTTGACGCAACGAGCAAGGCAAGAGTACAAAACGGTTCCTTTTCGTTTGCGTCGATAATCGATTGAAAATCCGTTCCGCCGCCGCTGCAAAATACTGCTACTCTTTTCACTTTAAAACAACTCCCTTGCCCGCAATCGTTTTACCTATTACGTGAGCTTTTTCTCCAAGCTTTTCAAGCTCTTTTAAAGTTTTTTCTTTATCGTCTTCGCCGACTACCAGAACCATTCCTATGCCCATATTAAACGTATTGTAAAGCTGTTCGTCTTTAAGTTGCGATTTCTCTTTTATTATCTCGAAAAGCGGACTCAGTTTATAGCTGCCTTTATAAATTTCACAACCTATATTTTCAGGGAACACTCTCGGGATATTTTCAATAAAGCCGCCGCCCGTAATATGAGCGACTCCTTTTAATTCAACTTTTTGCATTAACGAAAGTATCGTTTTGACGTAAATTCTGGTTGGCGTAAGAAGCGCTTCGCCTATCGTCTTTCCAAGTCTTTCGTCGTATGCGTTTACGTCGCTTTCGGTTTCACCGAAAAGTTTTCTTATAAGCGAAAAACCGTTTGAGTGTACGCCGCTTGACTCTAGTCCTATAAGACAATCTCCCACCTTTACGTTTTTGCCGTTGATTACCTTTTTCTTGTCAACTATGCCTACGGCAAATCCTGCCATATCGTATTCGCCGTCAGTATAAAAAGACGGCATTTCGGCAGTCTCTCCGCCTATCAACGCACAACCTGAAATTTTACAACCGTCGGCAACGCCTTTAACGACCGACGCAACTTTTTCCGGATCAAGTTTTCCCGTTGCAAAATAGTCAAGAAAAAACAACGGCCTTGCTCCCTGACAAACTATATCGTTTACGCACATTGCCACGGCGTCTATTCCTACCGTATCGTGCTTGCCCGTTATAAAGGCATATTTAAGTTTCGTTCCCACGCCGTCGCAACCGGCTACTAAAACCGGCTCTTCTATCTTTTCGCCGCTTATATCGTAAAAACCGCCAAACGAACCTAAGTCGCCTAATACGTTTTCGTCATACGTTTCTTTGACGTGTTTTTTCATCAATTCAACCGCTTTATATCCGCGGGTTACGTCTACTCCGCTATCGCTATATGAAATTGCCATAATATCTCCTTAATCGTCAAGCACGTGCTTGTCTTCTTTTTCCTTTTCGTTTTCTACAATATACGGATATTCTCCGTTGAAACAACCGAGACAAAAGTCGTTTTTGTCACGGTGTACCGTCTGACACAATTCGTCTATCGTGAGATAATGCAAAGACTCGCAACCGATAAACTCACGAATTTCTTCTTCCGTTCTGAATGCGCCGACAAGCTGCGAATAATCGTTTGTATCGATGCCGAAATAACACGGGTGTTTCGTTATCGGAGAGCTTATTCTCAGATGCACTTCTTTTGCCCCTGCCTCTTTAAGCATTTGCACAATCTTTTTACTTGTCGTGCCGCGAACGATTGAATCGTCGATAAGCACTATCCTTTTGCCGCATACGTTGCTACGCAATGCGTTGAGTTTTATCTTTACGCTGTTTTCACGCATGCCCTGTTCCGGCTGAATAAAAGTCCTTCCGACGTATCTGTTTTTCGTCAAAGCTTCGCCGTAAGGTATGCCCGAAACCTCGCTATATCCTCTTGCCGCAACGACCGCGCTGTCAGGTACGCCTGCTACCATATCCGCCTCAACCGGATATTTTCTCGCCAAAATCTTGCCCGACTCTTTTCTCGATTCGTAAACGGATACGCCGTCTATTTCACTGTCGGGACGGGCGAAATATACGTATTCAAAAATACAATGCGCTTTCTTTTCGACGGTTTTGTCTATACGGTAAAACTCAATTCCGCTTCCGTCAAAAACCAGAACTTCGCCCGGTTCTATGTCTCTGACGAATTTCGCCCCCACGCCGTCTAACGCACACGTCTCGCTTGCAACAACGTATTTGTCTCCAATCGTTCCGAAACAGAGAGGTCTTATGCCGTAAGGGTCACGGACGGCAATAAGTTTTCCCTGCCCCATAAGCACGAAAGAATAAGAACCTTTAAACTGTTTGCACGCTTCAAGAACTCCGTCGACTATGCTTTCGTCGCTGTATTTGTTTATAAGCGACGCCATAACCTCGCTGTCTATCGACGTTTGAAAAACAGCGTTTTCCTTAATAAGTTCGTTTCTTAACTCCTTTGCGTTGATTAAGTTTCCGTTGTGAGCCAAAGCCATCTTGCCGCATTTTCCGATAAAATAAATAGGCTGAGCGTTGCAAAGTTTACTCGCTCCCGTCGTTGAATATCTGACGTGCCCGATAGCTATGTTTCCGTCGGGAAGCGAAGATATCCTTTCTGCCGAAAAGACCTCGGGCACAAGTCCCATATTTTTGTAATATTCGATTTTTTTGCCGTTGCCTACCGCAATACCGCAACTTTCCTGCCCCCTGTGTTGCAAGGCAAACAATCCGTAATAAGCGGTCGAAGCTATATTGTAAGTTTCAGGCGAATGAATGCCGAATACTCCGCATTCTTCGCTGAAACTGTCAAACGGCAATTTTTTCGTTCTTTCAGATTGCATGATACTTAAATTTTTTCTCCCATAAGTCTTGATAAAACTTCTGCATATGCTTCTTCAACCCCGCCCAAATCTCTGCGGAAGCGGTCTTTGTCAAGCTTTTGCTTTGTGACGCTATCCCAGAAGCGGCAAGTATCCGGGCTAATCTCGTCGGCTAAAATAATGTCGCCGTCAAATCTGCCGAATTCAAGTTTGAAGTCTATCAATTCGATATTCGATTTTGCAAGATATTCAGATAAAATTTCGTTGATTTTGAAAGAAGTTTCGGTTATCTTTTTTATTTCTTCATCGCTTGCAAGGTTTATTGCTTTTATATGATAGTCGTTTATCATCGGATCGCCCAACTCGTCGTTTTTATAACAAAATTCCAAAACGGTGCTGTTAAGTTTTGTGCCTTCTTCAAGTCCCAGTCTTTTTGCCAGACTTCCTGCGGCAATGTTTCTGACGATAACTTCAATCGGAACAATCGAAACTTTTTTAACAAGCGTTTCTCTGTCTGAAAGTTGCTCGATAAAATGCGTCTTAATTCCTTTGCTTTCAAGCATCTTCATAAGGAAATTTGTGACTTTATTGTTTACTACGCCTTTACCGGAAATAGTTCCTTTTTTAAGTCCGTTGAATGCCGTAGCGTCGTCTTTGTAATCTACAAGAACCACCTTCGGGTCGTCTGTTGCATAAACTTTTTTTGCCTTTCCTTCATAGAGCAATTCTTTCTTTACCATTTTGTTTCTCCTTGTTTGTTGTTCTAATCAATAAAGCTCTATAAGACCTTAGTCTTGTA
>CAMGKS010000018.1 GCA_946056785.1 uncultured Clostridia bacterium | reverse complement strand
TTTTAGTTGAAAAACGAATTGCCGAACGGGATATTAAACGCTCAGATTTTATATCATCTCAGTTTTTATAAAATCTGACGGCTTTTGTCAGTACGTCGGCATAAGGGAAGGTTTTTACGTTTTCGTCTGACGTTTTGAACGTAAAAACCGACGGATAAAGGTTTTCGACTTTTCCGCTGTAATTTGTAATTTTGTTTCTTCCTTCGTTTACTTTGATTATTACGTTTATTCCTTTTAACAGTTCGACCCGTTTTTTCGTTTCGCTTAAATCTTTTCCGATTTCTCTCATACAAACATTATTGACAAAATTTAAAAAATTAAACGCCGCTAAGCAAGGCTTTAAACTCTTTATCCGTAGTGATATTTAGATAATATAAACTCCGACTTAATATGCCGCCGTTAAAACGGGAGAAATTTTAATTCAAATTAAGTATAAAATAATTTTTAAACGTGCATATTGAACTTGCGCTATTCATATTTTATATCAAGCTATGGAGGTTGTATGGGATATAATTACGAGAGCGTTTGTGCTAATTACTTAAAGGAAACGGCACAGGTCGATAGAGTGGTAGAATTAAAACTGCCTTTGCAGGACGGTAGCAGTGTGGCGAAAGTCCTTTCAGTCGTTGCGGACGGAAGAGCCGTTTCGGTTACGGCAAATGAAGGCGAGGTCGATTTCAGCGGGAGAGTCGCGTTTAAACTGACTTTTATTTCAAGCGACGACCAACTCGGCAGTCTTGACTATTTTGCCGATTTCGAAGAAAAAATATTAGCCGACGTAAGACAGGGAAATATGGTTAGCGGAAAGGCGGAAGTCGTTGAGACGGATATAGCGAGCAACGGCGACTTGAAACTTGCCGCCGTTGTGAAAATAACCGTTTATTCTTCGGTCAAGAGCGAAACGGAATGTCTTGTCGAAGCTCCGGAAGAATGTTATTCGGAAAAGGCGGACGTCGAAGTAAAAACTTTTGCGGACTGCGTAAGTAAAGAGTTCGTTGTAACGGGAGACGATACGGTTGGCGGCGACGTCAAAAAAATATTGTCTACCGATTGCGTAGCGGCAGTCGGCGAATTAAAAACGGGCGACGGTGTGGCGTATATAAGCGGAGTAGTTTCGGCAAGAGTGACGTACGCCATAGGAGAAACGATAAAGTGTTCGGTGTTTGAAATGCCGTATTCTGAGGACGTTGAAATTAATATCGACGATTTCGGCTCTCTTTCTTGCGACGCAGAAGTTAAAAACGTCAGAATAATAATCAGCGGTACGGAAGGAGATAACGTAATCGAAATGGAAGCGTTGGTGACGCTTAAAGTATGTTCGTATCTTACAAAAAGAACAAGCGTTGTAAAAGACGTATTCATGCTTGATCGTGAAGTCGCTGTCGAGAGAAACAAATTTGAGTATTCGCAGTTTGACAGGACGCTTATTTTCGACGACAAATTGACGGATACGGCTAAACTCAGCGAATCTCGTTCGGCTGTCAGAGAAATTTTGTCTCCAGTGAACGCATGCAACAACGTTGCAAGAGTTTGGGCGGAAAGCGGAAAAGTATTTGTTGAGGGCTTAATTTCCTCCACGGTAATTTACAGCGACGAAAACGGATTTAATTCTGTGAAAGTAGAAGTGCCTTATTCTACGTCTTTTAATGCCGACGTCACGGGAAAGGAAACTTTGAAAGCAAGCGGCGTTGTTACGGAAATCGTTCCGAAAATTAAACGTGACAGAGAAATTGAGCTTGCCGCCAAATTAAACTTTAAAGTCGAATCTTCTACGCTTCATTCTTTAAACGTAATTACAAACGTTACCGAAGGCGAAATAAAGCCGGTTAACGATTCCACCGTTTCGGTATACATTGTATCCGAAGGGGATACCGTATGGGACGTGGCAAAAGCATTCAGCGCGTCTCCCGATAAGATTATGTCGCAGAACAACCTTACTCAACCGCTTACCGCAGGACAACGTATAGTTTATTTCAGAGCATTAGATTGAGCTAAGATAAAGTCAAAACGCTATTTGCTATAACGCGGTCGAAAAAAGAGTTGTATTCAGGCAAAGCGATAGGCAAAAACCGACTTTTTACGATTATATCAAACAAAAAGCGACTTGAAATTGAAATAAAAAAAATTCATATTTAAAGCGAAAAGAATTCTTTTCGCTTTTTTTATGTTATACTGATGTGTAACAAAATTGCATATCCAAAAGCGTAGCAAAATTGCATACGCAAATGAGTTGCAAATTGTATATCTAAACGGTAAAAAAATAAAGCGTAAAACCTACCGGTTAAAAGCGGGGCAGAGGAAAAACGATGAAAGTCAGCGTAAACGGAAAGATAAATATCGGTTTGAAAGTTACGGGAGAAAGCGGCGGACTGCATACTCTCGACGGGCTTTTTCATTCCATAGGTTTATGCGACGAATTTGATTTTTCTCATAAGGGCATAAAAGTCAACGACGAAACGGGCGAGACGGATTGCGTCAGATACGGAAAGTACCTTTCCATTATGGCGGACAAATTCGGAATAGACGGCATAGAAGTCGCAAAAAGAGTTCCGCTCGGAGGCGGATTAGGCGGCGGAACGACGGCTCTCGTTGCAATCGCAACCTATCTTGAAATTGCAAGAAAACAGAAAATTACGGACGAATTTTTATTGTCTTTAGGCTCTGACGTACCGTTTATGTATAAAGGCGGTTTTGCCCGTGTAAGGGGTTTTGGAGAAAAAGTTGATTTTTATCCGCCGATAAATTATTTCGCCCTTTTGGTAAAATCGGGCGAAGTGTCAACAGGCGAGGCTTATAAACGTTTGGGCGAAAAAGGAAAGTTGCAATTTTCAATCGACGATATTTTTGAAAATCTTGTTATGGGAAAAGAGAATTTCACTGCGCACAACGATTTATTTTCTGCGGCGTGCGAACTTAATCGTGACGTTGAAATTTTGTACGACAAGTTGAATCGTTACGGACTTCCGTGCTTTATGTCCGGAAGCGGAGCGACGATTGTCGCTTTGTCGAAAAGCAAAAAAAAATTGACCGAAATATCCGAAGAATTGAGCGGGGGAAAAAACTGCGAAAAATTTTTCAAAAAAATCGTCGGTTTTGAAAAAACAGGCAAAAGTGTGAATTAAAAATTTGCAAATTTTGATAAAGTTTAAAAATTATTAACAAATTTTCTAAGTTCTATTGAATATAATTTTAACTTTTGTTATAATTATGTAGAAATATTTTCGTAAGATTAAACGGGAGAAACCAAATGGTTAGACAAGAAGACAGTTTTCCAATGTATCTGTTTCATGAAGGTACAAACTATGAGGCGCATAAACTTTTTTCGCCTCATCGTGTAAACGAAAACGGAGTTGACGGCTGGTTATTTACGGTGTGGGCACCTAATGCAAAAGGTGTATCCGTCGTGGGCGATTTTAACAACTGGAACAATAATGCACATCCTATGAAATGGGTAGACGGAGGAATTTGGCAACTTTTTATTCCGCATCTCGAACAGTATACGACTTATAAATATGCCGTGACGCAGGCGGACGGAAAGGTTGTTTTGAAAGCTGATCCGTACGGTCTCCATTTTGAAACGCCGCCTGCAAACGCGTCGAAACTTTACGACATAACGCAATATCACTGGAAAGATAATAAGTGGATGCAAAACCGTAAAAGCTATAATCCTTTCAGCAGCCCGATGAATATTTACGAAATTCATTTCGGCAGTTGGAAAAAATATGCAGACGGCAATTTTATCAACTATGAAGCTATGGCGGATGAAATTATCCCTTACGTCAAAAAAATGGGATATACGCATATAGAGATTATGCCGCTTACCGAATATCCTTTCGAAGGTTCTTGGGGCTATCAGGTGACCGGTATGTTTGCTCCGACGTCGCGTTACGGCACGCCTAACGGACTTATGAATTTTATCGATAAGTGCCATCGCAGCGGAATAGGCATAATTTTAGATTGGGTTTTGGCTCATTTCCCGAAAGACGCGCACGGACTCGCTATGTTTGACGGCACTCCGCTTTACGAATATGCCGATCCTAAAAAAGGCGAGCATAAAGAATGGGGCACAAAAGTTTACGATTTTGGGAAGAACGAAGTCAAGTCTTTCCTTATTTCCGCAGCGATGTTCTGGTTTGACGTTTATCATATCGACGGAATACGTTGCGACGCAGTCGCTTCAATGTTATATCTCGATTACGGCAGAGAGAAAGGAGAATGGACTCCGAACGCTTTCGGCGGAAATTATAATCTTGAAGCGAAAGACTTTTTAAAACAATTAAATTCGGCGATTTTATCTAAGCATCAAGGGGCGTTGTCCATTGCAGAAGAATCTACCGCTTATCCTATGGTTACTAAACCTGCTTATGACGGCGGCTTGGGATTCAGCTTTAAATGGAATATGGGTTGGATGAACGACAGCTTGCATTATATTTCGCTCGATCCGTTTTTCAGAAAAGACAATCACAACGACCTTACTTTTTCGATAAGTTATGCATATTCCGAAAATTATATTTTGCCTATTTCGCACGATGAAGTCGTACATGGCAAAAGGTCAATGATAAACAAAATTCCGGGAAATTATGACGAGAAATTCGAAGGACTTAAAAGTTTTTACGGATATATGATTGCTCATCCGGGCAAAAAACTTATGTTTATGGGTTCGGAATTCGGTCAATTTATCGAATGGGATTATAAAAAGGAATTGGATTGGTTGCTTTTAGATTATCCTAAACACAGAATGTGTCTTAAATGGGTAAAGGATCTCAACGCTTTCTATCTTGCAAATCCTGCATTATGGCAACTCGATTGCAGCGCGGAGGGATTTAAGTGGATTGTCGTTGACGACTTTAAGCAAAACATAATTTCTTTTATGCGTAAAGCCGCAAACGGCGAATACGTAATTTGTATAGTCAATTTTTCACCTGTAAGAAGGAATAAATACGTCATGGGCGTACCTGAAAACGTGCCATACAAAACGGAACTTATTTCCAGCCTTAAAAAGTACGGCGGCGATGAAGCGCGTCGTCCGACTTTTAATGCCAACGAAAAGCCGTCGCACGGATATCCTTGTTCGATTAAACTCAACATACCGCCAAACACGGTTATGTTTTTGAAGCCTGAATATGGTAAGGAGGAGAAATAATATGAACCGAATGAAAAAGGAATGTGTCGCTATGCTGCTTGCCGGCGGTCAAGGCACAAGACTCGGAGTATTAACAAATGACGTTGCAAAACCGGCAGTACCTTTTGGGGCGAAATACCGCATCATCGATTTTCCGCTTTCAAATTGCGTTAATTCAGGGATAGATACCATAGGCGTGCTTACGCAATATCGACCGTTTGAATTGCATCAATACATAGGCAACGGACAACCGTGGGACCTTGACAGACTGAACGGCGGCATATACGTTCTTCCTCCGTTCATGAGAGCGAAGTCCGGCGAGTGGTATAAGGGAACGGCAAATGCAATTTATCAGAACATCGATTTCATCGATCGTTACGACCCTGAATACGTTGTGCTTTTAAGCGGAGACCATATTTATAAAATGGATTATGCGGATATGCTTAAACTCCACAAGAAGCAACACGCCGACTGTACTATCGCAGTTCTTGACGTACCTATCGAAGAGGCTTCGAGATTCGGCATAATGAATCTTAACGAAAAAGGCGAGATTTACGAATTCGAAGAAAAACCTAAACAGCCTAAAAGCACTAAGGCTTCTATGGGTATTTATATCTTCACTTGGGAAAAACTCAGAAAGTATCTTATAGAAGACGAAGCCGACAAGACGTCGGAAAACGATTTCGGAAAAAATATAATTCCGAAAATGCTTTCGGACAATCAAAAGATGATTGCTTATCAGTTCGACGGATATTGGAAGGACGTAGGTACTATATCTTCGCTCTGGGAAGCGAATATGGATATTCTGCACGGCAACAGCGGTCTTAACCTCGGCGATGACAAGTGGAAGATTTATTGCAGAAATACGGCGGAACCGCCTCACTACGTTTCTGACAGCGCGACAATTACCGAATCGCTTGCAACCGAAGGCGCTATGATTTACGGCACGGTAAAAAATTCGGTATTGTTCGGTTCGGTGACTATTGGCAAAGGGGCATACGTTGAAGGTGCTATAATAATGCCTAATGCCGTCATAGAAGAAGGGGCAGACGTAAGATACTCTATTGTAGGTTGGAATGCCGTAGTAGGCAAAAACGCAAAGGTCGGAGAAACACAACCGCCGTCAAAAGCAGGCGAATGGAAAATCAGCGTCATTGCTCCGAACTACAAGGTCAAAGCGGGAGAAGTCGTTCCTGCGGACAAAATGATAGGAGGCTGATTATGAATAACAATACACTCGGCGTAATTTTTGCATCTGACAATGAAAGTCATTTAAACGACCTTACGCTTCACCGTACGACGGCGTCATTGCCGTTTGCGGGAAGATACCGTCTTATAGACTTCGTTTTGTCGAATTTCGTTAACGCAAATATCACGACTATCGGAATCGTTGCTAAGAACAATTACAATTCCTTGATGGACCATATACGTATGGGTCGTGACTGGAACCTTAACAGAAAAAACAGCGGTATCGTAGTTTTCCCGCCGTTCGTTCTCAATTCTTCTCACGATATTTATAAAGGAGCTATCGAAGCTTTATATTCGCTTCGTAATTTCCTTGTAAACAGCAAGGAAGAATACGTTGTTATATCGAACAGCAATATAGCGTTTAACATCGATTTTGACGACGTAGAGGCATTCCATCTCGAAAAAGGGGCCGACATAACGGTGCTTACGCACAGAACGGAAGAAATCAATCCGAGAAAGTACGTAGTCAGCGTCGATAAAAACGACAGGATCACCGATTTGCGTTATCCTATCGCGTCCGACCCGGAAGAACAACTTGCCGACCTCAATATTTACTACATAAAAAAAGATTTGCTTTTGTCGCTTATCGATAACGCATACGCACACGGGGCATACGATTTCGAAAAGGAAATAATTCAAAAAGAACTCGATAACCTTTATATTATGAGTTATGAAGTAAAGAGTTACGTAGCCGTTATAGACAGAATCCCCGTTTATTTCAAGCACAGCATGGAATTGCTCGACCCTAATATAAGAAACGAACTTTTTTACAGCAATTCAACCATTCTGACGAAAGTTAAAGACAGTAAGCCGACAAAATATATGGAAGGCGCCGTTGTCAAGAACAGCATGATAGCGGACGGTTGCGAAATAGACGGAACGGTTGAGAATTCGATTCTTTTCAGAAGCGTTAAAGTTCAAAAAGGTGCCGTTGTTAAAAATTCCATAATTATGGAAAACGGAATAATTATGGAGAACGCTAAAATTAATTACGTTATTTCGGATAAAAACGTAATAGTACAATCGGGCAGAGAATTGTCCGGATTTGAGAGCTATCCTATCGTAATCGTAAAAGGTAAGGTAGTTTAAAGGAGAGGATATGAAAATTTTATTTGCTGCCTCAGAAGCAGGACCTTTCATCAGAACCGGTGGATTGGGCGACGTTGCTGCCGCGCTTCCTAAGGCGTTTAAAGCGTTAGGACACGACGTAAGAGTTGTTATTCCTTATTATAAACTGGAAATACCTGCTCAATTTCAGAATTTGATGTCTTACGAAGGCTCTACGTTTGTCGACCTCAGTTGGCGTCGTCAATATTGCGGAGTTTTCAAAGCCGTTTATGAAGGCATAACCTATTATTTTATCGATAATGAGTATTATTTCAAACGTAACGGACTTTACGGACATTTCGACGACGGCGAACGTTTCGCTTTCTTTTCGAAAGCCATATTAGAGTCGATGCCGATTATGGATTTTGTGCCGGATATTATTCACGCAAACGATTGGCAGACGGCTCTCGTCCCCGTATTTCTCGATTGTTTTTACCGCTACTCAAAAGAGTATCAAATGATTAAAACGGTGTTTACGATTCATAACATCGAATTTCAGGGAAAATACAACAAATGCCTTATCGACGATATTCTCGGGTTGCCGTTCGGAGCGGGTTCGCTTGTCGAAGACAGCGATTGCGCAAACTTCATGAAGGGCGGAATTGAATCGGCAGCAAGAGTTACGACCGTCAGCGAAACGTATGCGCAAGAACTTATGCATCCGTTCTATTCTTTCGGTCTTGACCCTATCCTTTCAAGCAGACGTTTTAAACTGAGAGGCGTTTTAAACGGAATAGATACTAAACTTTACGATCCTATGACGGATAAGGCGTTGTTTAAAAATTACAGCTTCGACACAATAGAAGACAAAGCGGAAAATAAAAAAGGATTGTGCGAAATGCTCGATTTGCCTTACTCACCGGATAAGCCTATTATCGGTATGGTAACCAGACTGACCGAACAAAAAGGTATGGATTTGGTGGCTGCGGTTATTGAGGAAATTCTTGCCGCAAATCTTCAATTTGTCGTTTTGGGTACGGGCGATTGGAAATATGAAGAAATGTTACGCGACCTTGAAAGAAGGTATCCTACAAAAGTAAGAACGATAATAAAATTTTCACAGGATATAGCTTCTAAAATTTATGCGGGCAGCGATATGTTTTTGATGCCGTCCAAATTCGAACCGTGCGGCTTATCGCAAATGATAGCCATGCGTTACGGCTCCATCCCTATAGTAAGGGAAACGGGCGGTTTAAAAGATACGGTTATACCTTATGATGCGGAAACCGGTATTGGTAGAGGTTTTACGTTTAAAACGTATAATTCGTATGATATGCTCGACGCCGTATGGAGAGCCTTCGGCACTTTCCGTGATAAGAAAAAGTGGAATGCCGTTGTTTCAAACGCTATGAGTGCCGATTTCGGTTGGCTTAACTCTGCAAAGAGATATATCGAAATCTTCAAAGAGATTTAAATTTTAACAGCATTTATACTTTAACATAAAGGAAAACAGTATGGACACTTTTAAAACTACAAGTAAAGAATTTCAAAAAGAAATAGTTTCAACGCTTGCCCGTTATTTCGGAGTCAAGCAAGACGAAGCGACAAAGCAACAGATATATCAGTCTGTATGTATTGTCGTAAGAGAAAAATTGACGCAAGCAAGAGCAAGTTTCAAAAAGACGGTGCGTGAAAAGAATGCTAAGCAAGTGTATTATATGTCAATGGAATTTTTGCTCGGCCGCTCGCTTAAAAATCATATTTTCAATATGGGCATTATGAGCGAAGTCGAATCTGCGGTTAAAGAACTTGGCTTCGATATGCAGGAGATTTACGAACTCGAACCTGACGCAGGACTCGGAAACGGTGGTCTCGGCAGACTTGCCGCCGCATATATGGACTCTCTTACTTCTTTGGGATATGCGGCAAGCGGTTTCTCGATTATGTACGATTACGGCATTTTCAAGCAAATTATAGTTGACGGTTGGCAGCTTGAACAACCGGACGACTGGCTGAAAATGGGTAGCGTATGGCTTAATCCTCGTATGCAGGATATCTACGAAGTCAATTTCGGCGGCACGGTTGAGCAGACTTGGGAAAACGGCAATCTTAAAGTCCGTCTCAAAGAACCTATGACCGTTCTTGCCGTTCCTTACGATTTAAACGTTTCCGGTTATGAAACTTCTGCCGTCAACAGATTAAGACTTTGGTCGGCAAAAGCCCCTATGGATTTCGATATGACGATGTTCAGCAGAGGCGAATACGTCAAAGCTACTGCCGCAAAGGCAATGGCGGAATCTATTTCGAAAGTTCTTTATCCTGCCGACGACCATTATGAAGGAAAGTCGCTCAGACTTAAACAGCAATATTTCTTTGTTTCGGCGTCGATTCAGAGTATAATAAAGCGTCATTTAAAGACTAATCCGTCTCTTGACAATCTCGGAGAATGCGCGGCAATACATATCAACGATACGCATCCTACGTTATGCATTCCGGAACTTATGAGAATACTTCTCGACGAATACGGCTACAGTTGGGAAAAAGCATGGCAGATTACTACGGACACGATTTCCTATACAAACCATACCGTTATGGCGGAAGCTCTCGAAACGTGGCCGCAAAGTTTGTTCGAAAACTTGCTTCCGAGAATTTTCCAGATTATAAGCGAAATCAATCAGCGTTTCTGTAAAGAACTTTGGGAGTTCTATCCGAACAATTGGGACGCAGTTTCTAAGAATGCTATTTTGGCGAATACGCAAGTAAAAATGGCAAATCTTTGCCTTGCAACTTCGCATACCGTCAACGGCGTTTCTAAACTCCACAGCGAAATTTTAAAGAACGACGTTTTCCACGACTATTATCTTATGCACCCTGAAAAATTCACGAACGTTACGAACGGCATTACGCATCGCAGATGGATTTCGGAAGCTAACCCGGAAATGGCAAAGCTTATTTGCGAACTTATCGGAGACAAGTGGTTGAAAAATCCTGAAGCTCTTGAAGGTCTTTTAAAATATAAAGGCGATAAAAACGTGCTTAACAAATTTGCCGCCGTCAAGAGAGAAAATAAGGTTCGCCTTGCAAATTATATTGCAAAAGCCAACGGCGTAAGCGTTGACCCTGATTCTATTTTCGACGTTCAGGTAAAACGTTTGCATGAGTATAAGAGACAACTTTTGAACGCGCTTCATATTCTTGATTTGTATTTCAGATTGAAAGATAATCCTGACCTTGACATAAAGCCGAGAACGTTTGTGTTTGCGGCAAAAGCGGCAAGCGCTTATTATATGGCAAAGCAAATAATAAGACTTATTTGCATGATAGGCAAAATGGTCAACAACGACCCGGATATTAAGGGAAAAATAAAGGTTGTTTTCCTTGAAAACTACAGCGTTTCTCTTGCGGAAATAATTATGCCTGCTTCCGAAGTTTCAGAGCAGATTTCTCTTGCGGGTAAAGAAGCGTCGGGTACGGGCAATATGAAGTTTATGATAAACGGCGCCGTAACGATTGGAACGCTTGACGGAGCAAACGTTGAAATTCACGAAGCCGTCGGCGATGAAAACATCTTCCTTTTCGGACTTTTGACGGAACAGGTTCAAGAGCTTTATCGCAACGGATATAATCCTAGCTGGTATTATCAGAACAATCAATCGATAAAGAGAGTGGTTGATAGTCTCAGAGCGGGCATAGCCGAAGTCAATTTCAGCGAAATTGCCGATTCGCTCATAACGGGCGGAGATCATTATATGTGCCTTGCAGACTTTGAAAGCTATAAGGAAGCTCAGGCAAAAATAGACGTCGCATATCGTGATACCGAAAGATGGGGCAGAATGAGCCTCGTCAATATTGCGAAAGCAGGTTTCTTTGCGGGCGACAGAGCAGTTAAGGAATACGCAGACAGAATCTGGCAAATTAAACCTATCGTATAATGTATAATCCTTTAATCAATAAAAAACCGTACGGCGCTACTGCCGTCGGAAAAGAAAATTATATCGAATTTCCTCTTGACTCTGTTTTCGGGGCCAAGAGGGTTCGTTTTATTTTGCGTAGCGAAAGCGAAACTTTCACTTATGAAATGTCTAAAAAGCGTGACGACTTATGGACGCTGACTTTTAAAGTCGAAAAAGCGGGTATATATCATTACCGCTTTGAAGCGGACGCCACGCTCGGTATTTGCTATTTCGGACAGGGAGAAGACGGAAACGCCGTTTGCGGCGAATGGCTTCCCGAATGGCAACTCACCGTAAGCGAAATCGATTATAAAACTCCCGAATGGGCTAAGGGAGGTATCATATATCATATTTTTGCCGACCGTTTTTGTAAAGTCGGCGACAACGTTTTTGATAAAGACGGTTTCTTGCATGCCGATTGGTATGAATTGCCGACTGTCGCAAACAACGGAGAGGCGTATTATGCGAACGATTATTTCGGCGGAAATATCAAAGGCATTATTTCTAAACTCGATTATTTAAAATCTCTCGGCGTTACTATAATTTATCTTTCTCCGATTTTCGAGTCCTTTTCAAATCACCGCTACGATACAGGAGATTATTTTAAAATTGATCCGCTTTTCGGCACGGAAGAAGAATTTAAACAATTAATTGAAAAGGCAAAACAAAAAGGAATGCACGTTATGCTTGACGGCGTTTTTAACCATACCGGAAGCGACAGCGTTTATTTCAACAAAAAAGGTCGCTATGACAGCATAGGGGCCTATCAAAGCGTAGATTCTCCCTATTACGATTGGTATTATTTCTATAAATTCCCCGACGAATATCATTGCTGGTGGGGAAGTACGGTTGTGCCTACCGTAAACAAGTCTAACCCCGATTACCGTCAAATGATTTTCGGCGAAAACGGCGTTTTAAAGAAGTGGATGAAACTCGGCGTAAAAGGTTGGAGACTTGACGTTGTAGACGAGTTGCCGATAGATTTCGTTTATCTCCTTTCCGAATGCGTCAAAACAACGGATAGCGATTGTCTGCTTATCGGCGAAGTATGGGAAGACGCTTCTACAAAAGTCGCATACGATCAATGGCGACCGTATTTTATGGGACGCCAGCTTGACGGCGTGATGAATTATCCTTTTAAAGAAGCGATACTGTCTTATGCTATCGACGGCAACGTGAAAAAACTTAAAGGCAGATTATCGTCGATTATGCAAAATTATCCGAAGCAATCTCTTGACGTATTACTAAATATGTTGGGTAGCCACGACACTGTGAGAGTGATAAACACGCTTGCCGAATATCCTATCGACGGACTTGACAAAAAGGGCAGAGCGAGCGTTATTCTTTCAGGCGAGTACCTTGACAGAGCAAAAAGGCGTTTAAAAATTGCTTTGGCACTTTTATATTTTCTGCCCGGTAATCCTTGCATTTATTACGGCGACGAAGCAGGACTTTCAGGTTATGAGGACCCGATAAACAGAAGGACGTATCCGTGGGGATTCGAAGATAAGGAATTGCTTGATTTTTATAAAAAAATAGGCGAAATACGAACAATGCTTAAAGACGAAGTGTTGGGAGAAACGTATTTCGACGACGACGACACCTTGGTGCATTTTACGAGAATAAACGGAGCGAAACGGCTTGACGTATACGTAAACAATTCGCCTGTTGCAGTAACAAAGACTTTCGACGAACGATGCATCGAAATGTGGTCGGGAAAAGTTTGCTTAAACGAAATAAAAATCGCCCCATACGGTTTTGCGGTTCTGAAAAAAGCGGAAAAATAAAAGTATTTACATTCCCGATAAGTTATTGTATAATAGATTAAATGATAAGGAGAAAATTATGGACGAAAAAGAAAAGACAACTGCCGATTCTGTTTCAGATGGCGTAACCGCCGAAGCGGCCGTCGAACCGGAAAAGAAGTTAAAGCTTAATTATCCGCAAACAATCAAAGTCGGATTTGCTTTTGCTATCATTATGATTTTCTGGACGATGTACGACTTCGTCGTTCCGCTTCTTTTGGAAAATGCATTCGGCTTATCAAACACTATGCGTGGTCTTATAATGGGACTTGACAACTTGCTCAGTTTGTTCCTTCTTCCTGTTTTCGGAAAAATT
>CAMGKS010000017.1 GCA_946056785.1 uncultured Clostridia bacterium | reverse complement strand
AAAGCGGGCGGTCTTAGAATAATAGGTACCGAACGCCACGAGTCAAGGCGTATAGACAATCAGTTGCGTGGTCGTGCCGGACGTCAGGGCGACGTCGGTTCAACCGTGTTTTACATTTCGATGGAAGACGACGTTGCAAGAATTTTCGGCGGCGACAGAATGAAACAGATTGCCGAAATGTTCAGAATGGACGAAGATATGGCAATATCGAGCGGACTTGTAACAAAGCAAATCGAGCGCGCTCAGCTTATGGTGGAGTCGAGAAACTACAGCATAAGAAAGACGGTTTTAAGTTACGACGACGTTATGAACGCACAGCGTACCATAATTTATACGGAACGAGGAAAAGTGCTTGACGGACTCGACGTTCACGACCAGATACTCGATATGATCGACGGTCTTGCCGAACATATAATTTCGACTTATGCCGATTATAAGCAGGACTACACGACGTGGGATTACGACGCATTCAATGCGGCACTTGAAAGACAGATGCTTCCTGAGGGCAGCAACGTCATAACCGAAAAACTTGCTTCCCATTACGACGTGTATAAACTTAAAAAGGCTGTTTTGGACATCGCATTGCCCGGCTATGAACAAAAGATAGAAAAGGCAAAAGCGGACGGAATCGATTTTGGAGAAATCGAAAGATTAATTCTTTTGAAAACCGTCGACGCAAAATGGATGGACCATATCGACCAGATGGACGCACTTCGCCGAGGTATAGGTTTAAGAGGGCTCGGACAGCGTGACCCCGTCATTTCATACCGTGAAGAAGGTTGGGGAATGTTCGACGATATGATTGACCGTATTCACAACGATACGGCTTCGATTTTGCTCAAAGTAACCGTTGAGAAAAACGAAAACGGCGACAAAGATAAAATGTCGGTAAAAAAGGTTGCTGCAAAGGCCGTTCCGAAAAAAGCGGAAGTGGGCAGAAACGACCCTTGCCCGTGCGGAAGCGGAAAAAAATATAAACAATGTTGCGGTAAAAACAATGATTGATACGTTAATTAGGAAAAACAGAATAAACGAACTTATCGAAACGCTCGGCATAGCTTACGCTTCCATATCTCCCGACAAGATTAAATCGGAAATAAAAAGACTTACGGAAGTCGAACATAGCGACGGCTTTTGGAACGACGTTGAAAACGCGCAAAAAGTTTCCAAAGAGTTGAAAAGGCTGGAAGCAAAAATCGAAAAATTCGAAAAGCTCGAAGTAAAGCTTAAAGACGCTCTTGACACCGTTGAAATTTTGGAGCTCGAACCGGACGAAAGCATAGTTGAAGATCTTGACAGAGAAATAGACTCTCTTTCAAACGCCGTGGAAGAAATTCGGTTGGCAACTTTGCTCAGCGGAAAGTATGACGGACTCAATGCGATATTGACTTTGCACGCCGGAGCGGGCGGAACGGAAGCGCAAGATTGGGCGAACATGCTTTACAGAATGTATACGAGATATCTCGAATCGAAAGATTATAAGGTAACCGAGCTTGACAAACTCGACGGAGACGAAGCAGGGATAAAAAGCGTAACGTTTAAGGCGGAAGGCGATAACGCCTACGGCTATTTAAAAGCGGAAAAGGGCGTCCATCGACTTGTCAGAATTTCGCCGTTCGACGCAAACAGCAGACGTCATACGTCTTTTGCTTCTCTTGAAGTCATGCCGGAAATAATCGACGATACGGACATAGTCATTCGTCCCGAAGATTTAAAAGTCGATACGTACCGAAGCAGCGGAGCAGGCGGACAGCATGTCAATAAAACGGAATCGGCAATAAGAATAACGCATATACCGACGGGAATAATCGTTGCGTGTCAGAACGAACGCAGTCAGATTCAGAACAGAGAAACCGCTATGAATATGTTGAGAGGCAAACTCGTTGAAAGAAGAGAGCGTGAACGTGAAGCGGAAGCGGCGTCGATCTCAGGCGTTTTGAAAAAAATCGAATGGGGCAGCCAGATAAGAAGCTACGTTTTTTGTCCGTATACTATGGTGAAAGACCACCGTACAGGATACGAAACGGGAAACGTGCAGGCGGTTATGGACGGCGACTTGGAGCCTTTTATAAACGAATACTTAAAGCAGGCTAACGCAAAAAGCGTTGAATAAGCACCGTTAAAGCGTTAATCGGAAAACTACGTTTAATTCATTAATCATTTAATACCTAAAACGGAAAAATGGAACTCAAAGACAAGGAAAACATAGTAATACTAAGTATAGAGTCGTCGTGCGACGAAACGGCGGCGGCGGTTGTCAAAAACGGACGTACCGTTTTGTCAAGCGTTATCGCCACTCAAATCGACATACACAGAAGATTCGGCGGAGTCGTGCCTGAAATCGCTTCGAGAAATCACGTATTGTCGATAGAAAGCGTTGTGGACGAGGCTATGAAAAAGGCGAACGTAACGCCGGACGATATCGACGCAATCGGCGTAACTTACGGTGCCGGTTTGCTCGGTGCGTTGTTGGTGGGAGTTTCATACGCTAAAGGTCTTGCTTACGCCTGGAAAAAACCGCTTTTTGCGGTAAGTCATATAATGGGGCACCTTGCGGCAAATTATATCGAATCAGATTTAAAGCCGCCGTATCTTTGTATGCTTTGCAGCGGCGGACATACCGCAGTGCTCGAAGTTAAAGATTACGACAAAACGAAACTTTTGGCGTCCACCCGTGACGACGCGGCGGGCGAAGCGTTCGACAAGGTGGCAAGAGTTTTATCTTTGCCTTATCCAGGCGGACCTGAAATCGAAAAACTCGCAAAGGAAGGAAAACCCGTTTTGGAGTTTCCTAAGCCGAAATATAAGGGAAAGGAAATTTATTTTTCATACAGCGGCTTGAAAACGTCCGTAATCAATTTCGTGCATAACGCAGAGCAACGTAAGGAAGAAATTAACAAGGCGGACCTTGCATGCAGTTTTCAGAAAGCGGCAGTCGAACAAATGTCGAACGCTGTCGAAATATTGCAAAAAAGGACGAATTTAAAAAAGATTGCCATAGCCGGCGGAGTTTCGGCAAACGGCTTTTTAAGAGAAACGTTCAAGTCGGTTTTCGACAAAGAGGGAGTCAGCGTTTATTATCCGCAACTTAAATATTGCACGGACAATGCGGCAATGATAGGGGCGGCATGCTATTATATGATAAAAAACGACGAAAAACCTGCCGAATTAAGCCTTGACGCAAAAGCCGACGTACGGCTTTGATACGAAAACTTTTCGAAAATATTTTATAATTTTTGCCGCAAAGCGTATGGCGTAGTTTAAGACTTAAAAAATTTATCGATTATTGCAAAAAAAGCGATAAATGTGAGAGTGGCAAATAAAGACGAAACGAACAAATAAGAATAGAAACGCAACTAATAAATCGATTCAGCCTTAAATTTGCGGAGTTAAAATTTAATACCGCCGCTAAAATTTAAAAGGGCGATAAATCAAAGAAAGTCGATAAAAAAGAGATTATAAAAAAACGTGGGGAATTAAGTCGAAATTGATAAATTCGTTGTTGATTTAATAAAATAAATATTGTATAATAAGGCTGTGCTTTTTGAACGTGGCACAGCCTTATTTGATTTAAACAGAAAATTCAGAAATAAAAAACGGATGAAAGGAAAAGGCTTAAAACAAAAAAGATAAAAGCGAAAACTTGTTTTAAGGCTGAGCGAGAAATAATATCGTTTAAAAATAAAAGGACAATTTGAAATAAAAAGGAGAGAAATATGGAAAAAGGGAAAAAGAGAGGTCTGAAAGGGCTTGTTTTGATGAGTGTAGTTTTTATATTGATTGCGTGTTGTTTTATGCTTGTCGCATGCGGAGAGGCGGAAACAAAGACTACTTCAGGCAATGCAACGACAGGCAATGCAACGACAGGCAATGCAACGACAGGCAATGCAACGACAGGCGATAGCGAAAACACGGAAACAGGCACGGAGACAGGCTCCGACACGACGGAAACAGGCGGAGAAACCGGCGGAGAAGTTACCCCAGGCCCAGAAAAAACTCCTGCTGAATATAAAGCAGAATGTGAAGAAAAAATTGTTGAAAAAGTTTCTGAATATCTCTCAGGCGAAGCAACTCGTGGAACAATAAGTAATGTTGAACTTGTTAAACTTAATTCAAAAGACGGAAAAGTTTTTGTGACAGCAGATTATACAAGGGGTTCGGCAGTTAAGTATTTTTATGAATTAGATAGTAATTTGGGTGATATATCTAAAAACACTTATAAAGAAATATCTCAAAAATTGGATTCAATATCTCTTTCTAACATTCAGCAAAACACTATATTAAAAGGTGCGGTCTCCGAAGAAAAATATAACGACCTTTGCAATTATGTTTTGGCAGATGTTGGATTGGAAGGCGGAACAGTTCTTAATGCAACGAAGTTTGCAGGCATGGGAGACGGAAGAAATGGGACAATTTTAACAGTTTTATATAATAACAAAATTGCTACTGTGTACGCTCGTTGTTATTCTGCGTCAACTGACAATAATGAATCTATTAATTATATGCTATCAAGCGAAACAAACGATATTCGAATAACTTCATATGAAGATTACAAAGATTTCGACTATTTGAACAATGAAGCAACAATGTCAGCAGTTTCATACAATTTGAATTTGGGCGGAAAATAACGCAAAGGTTGAACGTAAAGCACGGCATGCAAAAATGCGGCAGTGCAAAGAAGCAATTGTTAAACATAATCGATAAAAAGATTTGATAAAAGGAGCATTACGCTCCTTTTATTTTTTGGAGTATGAGACTTGCGTTGTAAGGCGTAAAAGAAAGGGCTATGCTTTTTACGTAGTAAAGCGTAAAAGAAAGGACGGCTTTTATCGGTATCGGAACACGGAAAAGAAACGCAAAAGCGGCAAAAGGAAGCGGAAGCGTATGTTTTTTTTCTGTAAATTACGATAAAACAGGCATAAATAGGGGCAAAAAATACTAAAAATTTTGTTTTCCATTATTTCAAAATAGGGGTTAAATCGTTTGACAATAGACAATTAAATTGGTAAGATAATATGGCTTGTAGAAGCACAAGCGTTTTTTCAAGTACCAAAAAAGTATATGAGAAAAGAACAGGAAATCATAACAATGCTAAACAACTCTTCAAAAGTTGTCGGAACAAAACAGGTTTTGAGGGGTATGGCTTCCGATGAATTACGGTGTGTGATTCTGTCGGAGGACGCCGAAGACTTTATAAAGACGAAGGTTAAAACGCAGGCGGAAAAAAGCGGCGTAGAGGTTATTGTTGCACCCTCTATGGCGTGGCTCGGCAAAGAGTGCAATATCGCCGTCAATGCTGCAACCGTAGGAATTATTAAGGATTAGGTAATAGATGCTTCCCCAAGGGGTTGCGGAAAGCATCCGAAAATTTACAGGAGGTTAATATGCCAACCATTAATCAGCTTGTCAGAAAGGGTAGAGAAAGACAGCTCAAAAAATCGATGACGCCTATCATGGACGAATGTCCGCAAAAGAGAGGCATTTGTTTGTCGGTTACAACTACTTCGCCTAAAAAGCCTAACTCTGCAGTCAGAAAAATCGCAAGAGTAAGACTTGTTAACGGTCAGGAGGGTACTGTCTATATCCCTGGCATCGGTCACAACTTGCAAGAGCACAGCGTTGTTCTTATCCGTGGCGGCCGTGTTAAGGACTTACCCGGTGTGCGTTACCATATTATACGTGGTGCTCTTGATACTGCCGGCGTTGCTAAGCGTAAGCAGGCAAGAAGCAAGTATGGCGCAAAACGTGCAAAATAAGAAACAAATCTCGGATGAATATTTAGGAGGATAAATATGCCAAGAAGAAGTGGCGTATCTAAAAGAGACGTATTGCCTGACCCTATTTACAACAGCAAAGTTGTTGCAAAGCTCGTCAATCAAGTTATGTACGACGGCAAAAAGGGTACGGCTCAATCTATCGTCTATGACGCATTTAATAAGATAGAAGCAAAAATGGGTCAAAATCCATTGGAAGTTTTTACAAGAGCACTTGAAAACATCATGCCTGTTCTCGAAGTAAAGGCAAGACGTGTAGGCGGTTCTACCTATCAGGTACCGCTTGAAATCAGACCTGATCGTCGTCAGACTTTGGGTATTCGTTGGCTCGTCGATTTCGCAAGAAAAAGAAGTGAAAAAACAATGGACGACAGACTTGCAGCAGAAATTATGGACGCTTTCGGCAATGCCGGCGGTGCTGTAAAGAAGAAAGAAGAAACGCATCGTATGGCTGAAGCTAATAAGGCGTTTGCACACTACAAGTGGTAAGAGGTAACAAATGGGAAGAATCTCGCTTGATAAAGTAAGAAACATAGGTATTATGGCTCACATCGACGCCGGTAAGACGACGACGACCGAACGTATCTTGTTCTATACGGGCAAGACTCACAAAATCGGCGAAACGCACGACGGAACGGCTACAATGGATACCGACGTCCAGGAACAAGAACGCGGTATTACCATTCACTCGGCAGCTATTACCACTGCCTGGAAAGACCACAGCATAACGATTATCGATACTCCGGGTCACGTTGACTTTACTGTTGAAGTCGGAAGAAGTTTGCGTGTTCTCGACGGTGCGGTTGCGGTATTCTGCGGACGTGGCGGTGTCGAACCTCAGTCGGAAACTGTCTGGCGTCAGGCTAACGACTATAAAGTCCCGAGAATTGCTTTCGTCAACAAGATGGATAAGCAAGGCGCAGACTTTAACAACGTCGTTAAAATGATGAAGGAACGACTCGGCTGTAACCCTGTTCCTATTACAATGCCTATAGGAAGCGGCGACGACCTTAAAGGTATCGTCGATATCCTTAAAATGAAAGCTATTTACAACGAAGGCGAAAAGGGCGAAACCATTGTCGAAAAAGAAATCCCTGGCGACCTTCTTGCCGAAGCGGAAGAAAAGAGAAACAATCTTTTGGAAGCGGTTGCGGAAGTCGACGACGATCTTATGATGCAATTCCTTGAC
Organism: uncultured Clostridia bacterium; assembly: GCA_946056785.1. Taxonomy (GTDB): domain Bacteria; phylum Bacillota; class Clostridia; order Christensenellales; family CAG-917; genus CAG-917. The sequence continues at coordinate 6,687 of CAMGKS010000017.1, read as the reverse complement.
GACCCGACGTCTATTACGGACGACCAAATCAAGGCTGCATTGAGAAAAGGTACAATTTCTATGCAACTTGTTCCTGTCCTTTGCGGTTCTGCTTATAAATTCAAAGGCGTTCAGACAATGCTTGACGCAGTCGTTATGTTCTTGCCGTCTCCTATGGACGTACCTGCAACGGTAGGCGTTAACCCGAATACCGAACAGGAAGAAACGCGTAAACCTGACGACAAGGAACCGCTCAGTGCACTTGTATTTAAAATCGCAGTCGACGATTTCGGCAGACTTGCGTTCACGAGAATTTACTCCGGTCAGATTAAACCGGGTATGGAAGTTTTCAATCCTAAATCGGGAAAGAAAGAACGTATCAGCCGTATCGTCAGAATGAGGTCTAACCAACGTGAAGAACTTCAAGAGGCGGGAGCGGGCGATATCGTTGCTCTCATCGGTCTTAAAGAAGCTTCAACCGGTGATTCGCTTTGCGAAAAAGACCATCCGATTATTCTTGAAAACATCATCGTTCCTGAACCTGTTATCAAACAGGCTGTAGAACCTAAAACCAAGGAAAGCCAAGGCAAACTCGGTATCGCTCTTCAAAAACTTTCCGACGAGGACCCGACCTTTAAGTATTACACCGACAAGGAAACGGGACAAACGATTATAGCCGGTATGGGCGAGCTTCACCTTGACGTTATCATCGACAGACTTTTGAGAGAATATAAAGTTGAATGTAACGTCGGTCAACCTCAGGTTGCATACCGTGAATCTATCACAGGTTCTTCCGACGTTGAAGGCAAGTATATTCGTCAGTCGGGCGGTAAAGGTCAATACGGACATTGTAAAGTCAGATTCGAGCCGTACGCTGAAGGCGATTTCGCTTGGGAAGATATTACAGTCGGCGGCGTTGTTCCTAAAGAATACGCAGCTGCCGTACGTGCAGGTATCGAAGAAGCGGCAAAGACGGGCGTTCTTGCAGGCTATGAAACGGTTGGATTTAAAGCTACGCTTTACGACGGATCTACTCACGAAGTCGACTCGTCCGAAATGGCTTTCAAAATTGCCGGCTCTATGGCTTTCAAAGACGGTATGGCAAAAGCGAAACCTGTTTTGATGGAACCTATCGTTAAACTCGAGGTCGTAACGCCGGACGAATATCTCGGTACGGTTATCGGCTCGATTACCGGTAAGAGAGGCAACATAAAAGGAACGGAAATGAGAAGCGGCAATCAGGTTATCGACGCCGACGTCCCGCTTTCGGAAATGTTCGGTTATGCAACCCAACTCCGTTCTATGACGCAAGGAAGAGCATCGTTCACGATGACTCCGGACCACTATGAAATCGTTCCGAACTCAATTGCGGAAAAAGTCATAGGGGCAAGAAAATAATCACTTAACCAACAAATAAAAAAATATATTCACTTTTTGTTAGGAGGAATTAAATATGGCAAAAGCGAAGTTTGAAAGAACAAAGCCGCACGTTAACATCGGTACAATCGGCCACGTTGACCACGGCAAAACAACTCTTACTGCTGCAATCACTATGTATTCGGCAACGAAGGGCTTGGCAAAAGAAATGAAGTATGATGAAATTGACAAGGCTCCGGAAGAAAAGGCAAGAGGTATCACAATTAACACCGCTCACGTTGAATACGAGACAGCTTCAAGACACTATGCTCACGTTGACTGTCCTGGACACGCTGACTACGTTAAGAACATGATTACCGGTGCTGCTCAGATGGACGGCGCAATCTTGGTTGTTGCTGCTTCTGACGGTCCGATGCCGCAAACCAGAGAGCATATCCTTTTGGCAAGACAGGTTGGTGTTCCATACATCATCGTATTCTTGAACAAATGCGACCAAGTCGACGACGAAGAACTTCTCGAACTCGTCGAAATGGAAGTTCGTGAACTTCTTAACGAGTATGACTTCCCGGGCGACGATACTCCGATCATCCGTGGTTCAGCTCTTAAAGCAACAGAAGCTCTTCTTGCAGGCAAGGCTGACGATCCTGCTCTTAAGCCAATCCAAGATTTGCTTGACGCTATCGATTCATACATTCCTGAACCAAAGCGTGACACCGACCAACCGTTCCTTATGCCTATCGAAGACGTATTTACGATTACAGGTCGTGGTACCGTTGTTACGGGTAGAGTAGAACGTGGCGAACTTAAACTCAACGACAAAGTTGAAATCGTCGGTATTAAACCTGAAAAACAAGAAACAGTTGTTACCGGTATCGAAATGTTCCGTAAACTTCTTGACAGTGCTGTAGCAGGCGATAACATCGGTGCACTTCTTCGTGGTATTCAAAGAACAGACGTTGAACGTGGACAAGTTTTGGCTAAACCTGGTACAATTCATCCACATACGCACTTTACGTCACAAGTTTACGTCTTGACTAAAGATGAAGGCGGACGTCATACTCCATTCTTTGACGGATATCGTCCACAATTCTACTTCAGAACAACAGACGTTACGGGTACCATCAAGTTGCCTGAAGGTGTTGAAATGGTTATGCCTGGCGATAACATCGACATGGAAATCACGCTTATCACACCTATCGCTATCGAACAAGGACTCCGTTTCGCTATTCGTGAAGGCGGCAGAACTGTAGGTTCAGGCGTTGTCGCAAAAATCATCGAATAATTAGTCTTTCAAACAGCTTCTATGCGTGACGCAAAGTCGTCACGCATAGTATGCCTGTGTAGAAAGCGTGAGGAGGCTAACAATGGCTCAAAAGGAAAATAGAGTCAAAATTACGCTTGCTTGCACTGAGTGTAATCAACGTAACTATAATTTAGACAAGAATAAGAAAAAGCATCCCGACAGAATGGAATTACAAAAGTATTGTCCTTTTTGCAAAAAACGTACCTTACATAGAGAAACTAAGTAAGGCATAGGAGGCTCTCATGGCAAAAGAAATGCCTGAAAATAATGACTTGATAAACAGCGAAGATAACGGAGTTGACGAAACCGCTTTGCAATCAGAGGACGTTGCAGAAACGCAGCCGTCTTCAGTAGCCGGCGAGGAGTTTGACGCATCGATCGGTGCTGTGTCGGAAGCTGTCGAAGAATTGAAAGAAGCAGTTGCCGGCGGTGCCGAAGAATCGGAAACGGTTGATGAAGAAAACGAATCGACGCAAGAAGAAGTGCAAAACGTGGCTCCTAAAACTTTAAAATCTATCAAGGCAGCTAAAAATAAGAATAATACCAAGGCAAGTTCCACTGTCGTACCTGTGCAGATTGAAAGACGTCCTGATGCCGGGGCAGCTATTGCCGACAATCAAAATAAGACGTCGGCTAAAAAGGAACAAAAGGGTAAGAACAAGTCAAATAAGCCAAAGCGTAACATTTTTAAGAGCATGTGGAAAGGTATCAAAGGTATCGTTTCCGAACTCAAAAAAGTGACGTGGGCAAAACCTAAAAAGGTTTTTGCTTCAACCGGTATTGTTATAGCTTTCGTACTTATCTTCCTTGTTATTCTTTTCGTATTCGACTATGTATTATTCGGTCTTTTGTCATTGCTTATGGGTAATGGCTGGGTAAACATATTCGGCTAAAAAGGAGTAATTATGGATAATATCGAAAACAACGCATTAGGCGGCGTGCAACAAACAGCCGCGGATGAAAATTACGAATGGTATATTCTTCATACGAATTCAGGTTATGAAAACGTAGCCGAAGAAAACCTTCGCAACATGGTTGAAAATAATAAACTCCAGAACTACATCGTTGACATCAGAGTTCCGATGGAAGAAGAGTACAACGAAAAGAAGAAAAAAACAGTCCAAAAAATCAAATTCCCTAGTTATATCTTTATTAAAATGGTATATACGAACAATATTTGGTTTATGGTGACGAATACCCGTGGCGTTACAGGTTTCGTCGGACCTAAAGGAAGACCGCTTCCGATGACGGCAGACGAAGTAAAAAGAATGAATCTCGAAGTTATAAGCGTTGAAGATTTCGACATCAAAGTCGGAGATAACGTCAAAGTAATTTCAGGAGCTCTTAACGATTTCATCGGCGTAGTGGAAGAAATCAGTGGAGAGAAACAAAAAGTTAAAGTTATTGTTTCTATGTTCGGCAGAGAAACGCCTGTTGAACTTAATTTTTCAGAAGTCGAAAAGATTTAATTTTCGAAAAGTTTGTGGGAGAAAGAAAATCTTTTAATCTTTCGATAAACCACGTTAGTCAGGAGGATATATGGCTAAAAAAATCGCAGCAGTTGTAAAACTTCAATTACCTGCAGGAAAAGCAACGCCGGGACCACCTGTCGGTTCGTCACTCGGACCTCACGGTATTAATATCCCGGGATTCACAAAGGAATTTAACGAAAAGACGGCTAAACAAGCAGGTCTTATAATTCCGGTAGTTATAACAATTTACGCAGATCGTTCATTTACATTTATTTTGAAAACGCCACCTGCGGCAGTTCTTATTCTGAAAGCAATCGGTCTTGAGAGCGGCTCGGGTGTACCAAATAAAACGAAGGTCGGCAAAATCACAAAGGCACAAATTCGTGAAATCGCAGAATTAAAGATGCCTGACCTTAATGCAGCATCAATTGAAACGGCAATGAGCATGATTGCAGGCACGGCACGCAGTATGGGCGTCGTCGTAGAAGACTAAGGAGGCGTGTTATGAGTAAAGGTAAAAATTACGTTGACAGTTCAAAAATCATAGACAAATCCAAACTTTACGACAGTGCGGAAGCAATGAAACTTGTCGTTGAAACGGCAAAAGCGAAGTTCGACGAAACAATCGAACTCCACGTTAAGCTCGGCGTTGATCCTCGTCACGCAGATCAACAAGTCAGAGGCGTTGTAGTCCTTCCTAACGGAACCGGTAAAAAGGTTAAAGTTTTGGTTATTGCAAAGGGCGACAAAGCCGACGAAGCACAAAAAGCCGGAGCAGATTACGTCGGCGCCGAAGAGTACGTTCAAAAAATTCAATCGGAAAACTGGTTTGATTTCGACGTAGTCGTTACAACACCTGATATGATGGGCGTTGTCGGTAGAATCGCAAGAATCTTGGGACCTAAGGGTCTTATGCCGAACCCAAAATCGGGAACCGTTACGACGGACGTAACAAAAGCCATAAACGATATCAAAGCCGGTAAAGTCGAATACAGAGTAGATAAAACTTCTATTATTCACGTACCTATCGGCAAGAAGTCTTTCGGTGACGCAAAACTCCTTGAAAACTTCGACACGCTTATGGAAGCGGTAGTTAAAGCTAAGCCGGCAGCAGCTAAAGGTCAATATCTTAAATCGATTTACGTTGCTTCTACAATGGGCCCGTCGATCAAAGTAAATTATAGACCGGCAACAGCTAATAACTAATCAAAATCATTTGACAAACCTTTTCGGTTTGCCTATAATAACCACGTAAATAGCCTTAGACAGCAAGTGCGAAAGCGTAAATTCATTATGAATGCTTGCCGAGGACAAACACTTGACGAACAGTGTCGTTCTCCTTTGGCGAGCGACACTTTTTTTGTGTCATAAATCTTTAAGGAGGTACAAATGGCATCACAACAAATTATTGAAGAAAAAGCTAAAATCGTTGAGAGCATAAAGGAAAAAATCAAAGCGGCTCAAGGTATTGTGTTGGTTGATTATATCGGGCTTACGGTTGAACAAGATACGGCTATGCGTTCGGAACTTCGTAAAAACGGAATAGAGTACGGCGTATTCAAAAATCGTCTTGTACAACGTGCTTTCTCAGAACTCGGTTACAGCGAATTCGATACTTATCTCAACGGTCCTACAGCTATTGCATTTTCAAATTCCGATTGCGTAATTCCATGTAAACTTATGCAGGAATCTGTGGACAAATATCCAAAGATGAAAATTAAGTGCGGAATGGCAGACGGAAAGTTCATTGACGAAAAAGTAGTAAATCAATACGCAAAATTGCCTTCGAGAGAGCAATTACTCACAAACTGTGTTTTTGCTTTGTCAGGTTTGGTCAGAGGCCTTGCAGTTTGCCTTAATAAAATTGCAGAAAAAGAAGAAAATAACTAATTATTTGGAGGATAGTTAAAATGGCAGATACAAAGAAATTTATTGAAGAAATCAAAAGCATGACGGTTCTTGAACTTTCAGAACTTGTTAAAGCAATAGAAGAAGAATTCGGAGTAAGCGCAGCAGCTCCTGTCGCAGTTGCAGCAGCTCCTGCAGCAGGCGGTGCGGCAGCAGCCGAAGAAAAGACTGAATTTGACGTAGTCTTGAAATCAGCCGGCGCAAACAAGGTTGCAGTTATCAAAGTCGTTAAAGAAGCAACTGGTCTTGGCCTTGTTGAAGCAAAAGGTATCGTTGACGGCGCTCCTAAGACAATCAAAGAAGCAATGCCTAAAGAAGCAGCTGAAGAACTTATGAAGAAGCTCAAAGATGCAGGTGCTGAAGCTGAAATGAAATAATCGAAAAGATTATAAATTAAAACGCAATCGCAAGATTGCGTTTTTTTGTTTTAGTCAAGCATTTTTTCTTGCCGCTGTTTTACGTAACGATTTAAATTGCCTTGCATGATGAAATTTAATAAAAAGTTATAGTAAAAAGTTATAGTAAAAAATCATATTTAAAAGTCATAGTAAAAAGCCATAGCAAAAAGTTATAGTCAAAGTCAAAGTAAAAAGTCATAGCAAAAAGTCATAGCAAAAAGTCATAGCAAAAAGTCATAGCAAAAAGTCA